>NZ_JAKUFQ010000001.1:0-207566 GCF_022663475.1 Bacillus cereus group sp. BfR-BA-01382 | reverse complement strand
ATGGAAATACAGCATAAGATGGATTAACTACTTTTAACCAATTTGCTAACAGATTGGGTATGATATCGTTTAATTGTCTAAGCGTATATTGACCTTGAATTAATGCAAAGTAAGTTTCTTCGTAAAGAGCAGAAACTTTGTTCCATATATCGGACGAATGTATTTCAATATGTAAGAAAAATTCATTTATTGTATTAAGCCATAATAAATAATTTTGTTCATCTTTATAACTGTTCCAAAGTGATGAAACCATTTGCGTAAACTGTACTTGATCTACATTATTTAATGTAGCTAATGCATTATAAAAATAATCTGGTGAAATATGTTTAGTAAACCCTTTATCAATATATCCTTTTAATACCTCAAACCACGGATACGATTCTATTCGAATTAACTCATTCACAGCAAGCTCTACTGCACTATCAAAATCTTGCTGTTCCTCATAAAAGGAACGGGCAATTTTTGTGACATTCGGATAATCAGGATTTAAAGAAACTGCTTCTTTAATAACACCGAAAGCTGAGTCAAAATTATTTTGCTCAATGTAAAGAGAAAGTAATTGTAGTCTAATTTCGATCATCAATATTTTATTATCAGTAGTAATAGAAGTATAAATATTTTCAGCATATGATAATTGATTAAGTTCGAAATAAGCATCCGCAATATTTTTTTGTGCCCATGGTGCTAATTCATTACTAACCTTCTCCCATTTAAAAATAGCTGCTTCAAAATCTTGATGACGATAATAAAATTCACCTTGTGCAAAACGAATATAAGACCCATCAGAAATCTCATTTTTTTCATCGTTTACATAAGCTTGTCCAAGTACGTCAAGAGTTGGTTTTGTTTCATTCTCCATTAGGAATGTTTCATAATACATCTTTTTTATTAATTGTTTTTCTAATCTCATCTTTTCCCCCACTATATCTTGAAAATACATTTTTAAGATATACCAATACTTTTTGTATGTATGCTTTTTATCTTAACAAAGAATATCTTTTGGAAAATTTCATTTTCCTTTCATTTTTCAAGTTAGATTGAATTTTTATGAGAAAAGTTTCAGTTTTTTTTCAATTCCCTTTCAGTTATGAAACAGCATTAAATGTTCCTAATAACCTAATAATACTATAATATTCCACATTATATTATCAAGAAAATCTCATATAAACCATATTATAAAAACAATCTATATTGAATTTATATGCATTATTCACTGCGCTGTCAAACAAAAAAATAACAATAGGAGCCAACGGCTATTCATACCATTTCTTTCTCAAATTATTTTCCTTTAAAAGGCTTCAGTGGTTATGTAATTAAATTCCATTAACCTATATAAATAACTAGTCCAAAAAAAATCTATATGCATATCATGTTATAGTAAAGAATTTAGGAAATCCTAAAAGGAGGCATTTTCATGTTTGAAGATAAATCTAAAATAAATTATCCATATGAATTTACTGAAACCACAACAGTTCCTCTAAAGAACCCCATTGATAAAAAATTCAAGAACGGCACAGGTACACATAACTTTCCAATTAAGAAACACTACAAAGAGCAAGTTCTATACACTGAAAAAATTAATAATAATAAAAATAAATAATCGTATAGATCCTTATGACAATTAACCAAATAAGAATCAATATTAGGCCATGCATAGTTATGTCTTTAATAATGTAAAAATCTTCATTATACTATTCATGCACCTTTTAAAAAGTGCTGTATACAGCGCTTTTTTATACATAGATAAATATAAGCTAACGCAGCCAAGAAATAAACTGCAAAATTACTTCACCATATTCTCGTTTAACAATTAAATCTACATATTAAAAGGGAGCAACAGTAAATGTTGCCCCCTTTTGAAATGTAGTTTATTCACTCTACATAACCCTCTTAAACATCTTCTCCAACTCATAAGTAGAATGATGCACAAGAATCGGTCTTCCGTGCGGGCATGTATACGGGTTTGTTGTTGTACGTAGTTCTTCCAGTAAAGCAAATATTTGATCGTTCGTTAAATATTGATTCGCTTTAATCGATGCTTTACAGCTCATCATGATGGCTGCTTCTTCACGTAATTTTTTAATATCAACTTTTTTTAGTTTAACAACTTGCTCCATCATTTCATCGATAATTTCTGTTTCTTGTCCTTTCGGGAACCACGTTGGATGTGAGCGGACGATAAAGGATTGATGGCCAAATTGCTCCAAGAATAGACCGACTTTTTTCAGTTCTTCTAGTTGCTCTTCAACACGTAAAAATTCAGTAAGAGATAAATCGATACGGTACGGTACAAGCAGTTCTTGTACTTCTTGCGCTACCCTTCCTACTTTATCACGGAAGTATTCATAATTAATACGTTCCTGCGCGGCATGTTGGTCAATCATATATAAGCCTTTATCATTTTGAGCGAAAATATATGTTCCATGCATTTGTCCAATTGGATAAAGTGGCGGTAAGTCATTACCGTTCATTTCAATCTCTTTTATTTCCTGAACTTCTTCTTCCAATTCCTCTAATTCAAAGTCCTCTTCATTACTGTCCCACGATTTTTCTTCTCGAATTGGTTCTTCCATTATCGGTCTAGTAGATGGCTGCCAACTTTGTTCTTCTCTTACGAGCGACTGTGGTGGTTGCCATTCTTGTTTCGGCGGTTGCCACAGTTGTGCTGGCTGTTTCACAGGCAGCGGTTCTTCTTGTTTTTCATCCATGCCAGTTGGTAAAACAATGTCCGGCATGGATGGTTCTTTCGGCTTCGCATGCTCAAACTGGAACTGTTCTTGCACACTCTCGTCTTTTTCTTTTTTCTTCGTTGTTACGCCTGCATCTGGAATGAGCTGTATTTTTTTAAATGCAGCTTGCAATGTTTCTTCGATAAGCTTTAGCAATTCTTGTTCTTTACTAAAACGAACTTCTAATTTTGCAGGATGTACGTTAACGTCAACAAGCATTGGATCCATTTCAATCGATAAAAATCCGATTGGATATCGTCCGACTGGCAGTAATGTATGATATCCTTGCTGAATTGCTTTCATTAATACAAAGTTTCGAACGTAACGGCCATTTACGATTGTTGACATATAATTTCGAGATGCTCTCGTTACTTCTGGTAATGTTACATAGCCTGTAATTGTGAAATCTAAAGATTCAGCTTCAATCGGAACAAGTTTCTTCGCAACTTGAATGCTGTAAATCGATGCAAGTACTTGTCTTACATCACCATTACCTGACGTATGAAGCAATTTCTTTTCATTATGAAACAGCTTTAACGATACTTCTGGATGTGACATTGCAATACGATACACAATATCTGTAATATTACCAAGCTCTGTATGAATGGTTTTCATATATTTAAGACGCGCTGGTGTATTAAAGAATAAGTTTTGTACTGTAATATCTGTTCCTTTTCGGCTCGCGGTTTTCTCTTGCTTTATAATGTCTCCACCTTTAATAATAAGGTGTGTACCAGGTGCATCACCTGTGCTAGTGATTAATTCTAATTCACTAACTGAGGCGATACTCGGCAATGCCTCACCACGGAAACCGAGTGTTCTGATGCGAAACAGATCGTTTTCATCTTTAATTTTACTTGTCGCATGTCGTTCAAAAGCTACGATGCAATCTTCTTCTGCAATGCCATCTCCATTATCAATGATGCGAATTTTCGATAAACCAGCTTCTTCTAAGTGGATTTCAATAGATGTACTATTCGCATCGATAGAATTTTCCACAAGTTCTTTTACGACTGAAGCAGGACGCTCTACTACTTCTCCTGCCGCAATTAAGTTAGAGAGTTGGTCATCGAGTTTGCGAATTTTCCCCATCTACTTACTCATCCTTTCTTTAACTTTTTCTGTAAGCGATACAGTTCGTTCATCGCTTCTAAAGGCGTCATATCAAGTAAATCAATTTTTTTAATTTGCGCCAGTACTGCTGTTTCTTTTTGATCTAACGCAAGCTTGTCTTGTTTCTTCGAAGACTGTTCTCCTCCAAAGAAAGATAGTTGTGATTCTTCCTCAGTCTCTACTTTCGCCTCTAGTACTTCTACTGGCTCTTCTTTTACAACTACAGGTTCTGGAATAACTTCTTGCTCCTGCACTTTCACTTCTACACGCTTTGGAATAATAATTTCTTCTTGTCCTTCTAGTTGTGCTAACACTTCTTTCGCACGGGCAATTAAGCTATCTGGAAGCTCTGCAAGTTGCGCAACGTGGATTCCGTAACTTTTATCTGCTGCTCCATCTTGAATTTTATGAAGGAATACTACTTTACCATTCTCTTCAATTGCTGAAACGTGTACATTTTTCAGTTGATCTAAACTCTCTTCTAACACAGTCAATTCATGATAATGTGTAGAAAATAACGTTTTTGCCCCAATTTGGTCATGAATATGTTCAATGATTGCCTGTGCAAGTGCCATGCCATCATACGTAGATGTACCTCGTCCAATTTCATCAAATAAAATTAAACTTCTTTCTGATGCGTTTGCAATTGCATTTTTCGCTTCTAACATTTCGACCATAAATGTACTTTGACCTGAAATCAAATCATCTGCTGCACCAATTCTCGTAAAGATTTGGTCAAATACAGGTAATACTGCTTCTGTCGCTGGTACGAAACAACCAATTTGTGACATAACCGTTACAAGTGCTAACTGTCTCATATACGTACTTTTACCAGACATGTTCGGTCCTGTAATTAAAAAGACATCCATCTTCTCTGGCATAATACAATCATTCGGTACATACAATTTCCCGTTCAATACTTTTTCAACGACAGGATGACGACCATCTTTAATAAAGATTTCACGCTTCGTTGTTAGTACAGGTTTTACAAACTGTTCTTCTTCACTAACTGTCGCAAAACTTTGCAGTACGTCTAATTCACTAATTACTTTTGCTAAATGTTGTAATTTCGGAATAAATACTTTTACTTCTTCACGAAGCGCTGTAAATAAATCGTATTCTAGTTGTACAATTTTTTCTTCTGCTTCTAAAATTAACGTTTCTTTTTCTTTCAGTTCATCTGTAATGAAACGTTCAGCATTAGCAAGCGTTTGTTTTCGTTCGTAGCGGCCTTCTGGAAGTGCTGCAAGATTCGCCTTCGTCACTTCAATGTAGTAGCCGAAAATACGGTTGTACCCGATTTTTAACGATTTAACTCCTGTAATATCACGCTCTCGTTTTTCAAGCTCAGCGATCCACGTTTTTCCGTTTTTACTAACGTAACGATATTGATCAAGCTTGTCATTATAACCGTCTTTAATAATATCTCCATCTTTAATAGAAAGCGGTGGGTTTTCTTGAATACTTCTTCCTAGTAATTCAGTTAAGCTCTCACATGGATCCGCGCCTTGAATTAACCTTGCTGCATAAGCATTATCTAACAAACTAATCGCTTCTAAAATAGCTGGTACTTGAAGTAAAGATCGTCTTAACTGTAATAAGTCCCGTGCATTGACATTACCAAATGCAACTTTTCCTGCTAAACGTTCTAAATCATATACTTCTTTTAATTTTTCTTTTAAATCTTCACGTAAGAAGTAATCATTTACAAATGTTTCAACCATTTCTAAACGCTCTTCAACTTTTTCTTTCTGAATAAGTGGACGTTCCATCCACTGTTTTAACATACGACCACCCATAGCTGTTTTTGTTTTATCCAATAGCCATAATAATGATCCTGTTTTTTCTTTCGTTCGAAGTGTTTCCGTCAGCTCTAAATTTCGCTTTGAATGCACATCAATTTTCATAAATTGATTCGTATAATAAATTTCTACAGGTTGTAAATGATCTAATGAACGTTTTTGCGTTCTTATCACATAGTTAAATAAGCGTCCAATTGCTTTAATTAACTTTGCTTGCGAAACATTTTTCACAAGATGTTCTAATCCTTCAGGAATTGCCGTTGCATCTTCATATGAAATTGTCATTTTTAACGTTTCAGTTAATTTATTTAATTCATCTTTAGAAAATGAAGAATCTACAACAATTTCTTTCGAACCAGTTGCATACACTTCCAATAAAATATCTTCTACTGAACCAGTCAATAACGTTACTGTATTTTGTCCAGTCGTTAAATCATTACAAGCTAAAGCATATGATCCATCTTCAAAATGTGTTAATGCGGCTAAGAAGTTGTTTTCTTTCTCATCAATTGTACGCCCTTCCATCATCGTTCCTGGCGTAATTAGTTGTACTACTTCACGGCGCACTACACCTTTAGCTGTTTTTGGATCTTCCACTTGCTCACAAACAGCAACTTTATATCCTTTTTCAACAAGTTGTTCAATATAGTTTTTAGCTGCATGATGCGGTACACCGCACATCGGTATACGATCACTACTGCCACCATCTCGGCTCGTTAATGTAATCTCAAGTTCATGAGCTGCTTTAACGGCATCTTCAAAGAACATTTCATAAAAATCGCCTAATCGGAAAAATAAAAAGGCATCTTGATAGTCTGCCTTAACCTTTAAATATTGCTGTATCATAGGGGTATATTGCGTCATACTTTTCCTCCATAATTCTTACATAGTAATCAATTTTCATATATGTCACATTTCACGGACATCCATATCTCCTATTTCAGGAGTCTATCTTCATTATAACATATTTCATAAAGAATCATGTTCATTCAGCGCCACTTATGTAAAGTAAAAAGCTAGGAAGAACTTCTCCCTAGCTTTCTATTACTCTTCTTCTGCATCAACGATAAAGTTCGGATCTAATTCTTCAAATTCATCATCAGCAATTTGGAAATCATCATCTGATTCTACGCAGCCTTCAGGATTTACACTTACACAAATTTTCGTTTCTCCAACTACTTCTGTTACAAATTCACGTTCTACAGTTACAACAATTTTATTACCGTTTGGTGATACAAGCGCTTCTAAACAATTTGGTGGCTGAATAACACGAGCAATAATTTCTAAATCGTCACCAGAAAAGTTTTTATCACGATAACCAATGCTTACTTCGTCCGTGTAGTTCACGCGTTCTGTTACAACTTCAGTCTTTGTATTTCCATCAAATGAATACCAAGTGTTCACATCATAGAAACCTTCAATTTCCACATGCTTCCCATTCTTTCTTGCTTCGTACGAGTGGTTAATTACCCAGCACCCTAAAATACTTGTTGGTTCATTATTCGATTCACATGTATGCGTTGACTTTGTATACTTACGTCCTTTTCCAACCACTGCTTTTGTAATAATCTCTCTAAATTCGGACATTCGTAACCCTCCTCAATCACTATTCACTTAATCATATGCGTGACAATAGCGGAATGTGTCATTCTTTTTTTGAGAAGAACTTACGTTTAATCAACTAAAAAAAAGAGATGTCAATATGACATCTCTTTAACAACCACAATTTCCTTTTTTACTTTCTACCGCTGCGCCAGTTTCACCCTTAAGTACATCGCCACCAGTTGAAATTAATATTTCATCTGTTACGTTGTTAGAAATTGTACTAGCAACTAACTGTAATAAGTCATTTACATATGTTTGTGAAGATTTAAATTCTTGTACGACTGGAATACTGTCTAACTTATCTTGCAATGCATCAATTTCAGCTTCTACCTTTTTTAAAGCTTCCCACTTCCCGTAATGCTGCAAGTTTACTGCTTGTTTTTGCAGTGCTTTAATTTCATCGATTGCGCGCTTTACATTTTCATTTTTATGAATTTGCGCCTCTGCTTTCTTAAAAAAATCAACTTCTTCTGTTTCAGAAATCATTTTTGCTAATTCTTTTGCTTGTTCAACAATGTCATCTTTCGAATATACTTTCATCTATTATTTCACCTCAATCGGCTCTTCAACTAATTCCCCGTTAAGAGACCAAGTTTTTGCTTCCGTTACTTTTACTTTCACAAGCTGACCAATTAAAGATTTTGAAGCGACGAAGTTTACAAGTTTATTCGTGCGAGTATAACCTGCAAGTACTTCCGGATTATTTTTACTTTCCCCATCAACTAACACTTCTACAATTTGACCTTTGTAACGACTATTCTTTTCAATTGCCAACGTATTTACTAGTGTATTTAAGCGTTGAAGACGTTCTTTCTTCACTTCCATAGGTACATTATCTTTCATTTTTGCAGCTGGTGTACCTTCGCGAGGAGAATAAATAAATGTAAAGGCAGTATCAAATCCTACTTCACGATATAACGACATCGTTTCTTCAAATTGCTCATCTGTTTCATTTGGGAAACCAACGATAATATCTGTTGTTAATACTGCATCTGGAATTGCTTCTTTAATTTTTCTTACAAGTTCTAAATAATGCTCACGTGAATATTTACGCGCCATAATTTTCAGCATATCTGTACTTCCAGATTGAACTGGTAAATGGATATGTTCTACTAAGTTGCCACCTTTGCCAAGCACTTCAATTAAGTGATCATCGAAATCACGTGGATGGCTCGTTGTAAAACGAATACGGGCAATATCAACTTTACGAAGTTCGTCCATTAAATCACCAAGACCGTATTCTACATCTTCAAAGTCTTTACCATATGCATTTACGTTCTGTCCAAGTAATGTAATTTCTTTATAACCATTCGCAGCTAAATGACGAATCTCTTGGATAATATCTTCTGGACGTCTGCTCCGCTCTTTTCCGCGCGTATACGGTACAATACAATACGTACAGAACTTATCACAGCCATACATAATATTTACCCAAGCTTTAATATCACCACGACGTACTTTCGGAAGGTTTTCAATTACGTCGCCTTCCTTTGACCATACTTCAACTACCGTCTCTTTCGAGAACATCGCATCTTTTAGAATGTACGGTAATCTATGAATATTATGCGTTCCAAATACCATATCTACATGCTGATTTTTTTGCATAATTTTATTTACAACAGATTCTTCTTGAGACATACAACCACATACACCAATTAAAAGGTCCGGATTTCTTCGCTTTAGTGACTTTAAATGGCCTAGTTCACCAAACACTTTATTTTCAGCATTTTCACGAATTGCACAAGTATTTAATAAAACTACATCTGCATCCTCAGTCGAAAAAGTTGGTTCATATCCAAGCGTTGTGAAAATACCTGCCATTACTTCCGTATCATGCTCATTCATTTGACAACCATATGTACGAATATAGAACTTTCTTCCTGTACCAAAATTGCGAAACTCTTCAGGTAAGCCAAAATCCCGTTCAATTTTAACTTCTTCTTTCCCTCGCTTTTTCGCATCCTTTAAGGAAGGTGGTTGATATACACTTTCAAAGTATTTACTATAATCTTTCTCTTCTTTTTTCGTAGAGGAATTTGCTTGTTGACTTGCTAATCGTTGTTGCTCGTTCATCGGTAATCTCCTTTCACCCTTAACTATACACACTCTATAGTCCATTTTAATGCGCCTAGACTCACCTCAAAAATGGTTAGATAGCTTGAGAGATAACTTGTCCTTTGAAACTTGAGTAATCAATCTAATCATTCATAAGAATGAAGTCTTCCCCACGCAAATAGACATTCCCTTTTTATTATTTCTTGTTGTCCTACCCAAAAGCATATTGCTTTATCCCTATAAACATTACCATAGTATGACCTGTTTCGCCAATTTTAACAATACAGAGGCCCTTTATTATCTTACATTTCATAAGCAATGAACTTGCCATTTTCATACAACGATTTATATATTATTTTACCATTCTGAATTTTCTAAGTAAATAAGACTACCCTATATTTTTCTAATAAAAAAAGGTTGCCACATGGCAACCTCCTCTTCTTATATTACATAAATTCAGCAACAAGCTCATCAAACATTTTCTGATCCATATTTAAATCAGATTTCACTAAAGGCTCTTCACTATAGCCTTTAACAAGTTCTTGATATGATGGTTGCTTAGTATTTTGATAAATTAAACCTGTTACTAAACCGTTATTTTCCATTAAAGTTTGCATAGCCATCATGCGATTAGATGGATCATATCCCTCTACTGTGCTTAGTTTCGTTAAATTCTCTTTAAACCAATCGTAGGTATTTACTTTATTGTAAGTAACACATGGGCTAAATACGTTAATTAATGAAAATCCTTTATGGTTAATACCAGCTTCAATAATTTGTGTTAATTCTTTTAAATCACTCGAAAAGCTTTGCGCCACAAATGTCGCACCAGCTGTTAAAGCCATTTCCATTACATTTAGTGATGGTTCAATTGAACCTTGCGGTGTGCTTTTCGTTTTAAATCCAGCTTCACTACGTGGTGAAGTTTGCCCTTTTGTTAACCCGTAAATTTGGTTATCCATTACGATGTACGTAATATCGATATTACGACGAATAGAATGGATTGTATGTCCCATACCAATCGCAAATCCATCACCATCACCACCTGAAGCGATGACTGTTAAATCACGATTTGCCATTTTTACACCTTGTGCAATCGGAAGAGCACGACCATGAATACTATGCACACCATATGAATTAATATAACCTGAAATACGGCCTGAACAGCCAATACCAGAAATAACAGCAAGTTCATCTGGATTTAAACCAACGTTAGCTGCCGCACGTTGAATTGCAGCTTGCACTGAGAAGTCTCCGCAACCTGGGCACCAGTTTGGCTTTACACTGTTACGAAAGTCCTTAAATGTTGCCATTTAATACAACCCCTTTTTTGCATTCGTTGTAAATCTCTTTCGGCAAGAATGGGTTTCCATCATATTTTAAAAGACTAGAAATTTTCTCACCATTACCAAGATTCATTTTCATAATGTTAGCAAGCTGACCTGTTGCATTGTTTTCTACTACTACAACACGCTTCGCATTTTTCACAAGTGGATCGATTTCAGCTGTTGGGAACGGGTGAATTAAACGTACATGAGCATGGTTTACTTTCATACCCTCTTGTTCTAAACGCGTCATTGCCTCTTCGATCGCACCACGAGTTGAGTTAAATCCAACAAGCAATACGTCTGCTTCTTCATGCTTAACATTTTTATAAACAGGGGTATTAAACTTCAAGTTTTCCATTTTACGGAAACGTTTGTCCATTTGATCTTTACGGTTTATTGCTGATTCCGATGGTTTTCCAGTTTCATCATGTTCTACACCTGTAACATGGTGAACACCATTTTTCATACCAGGTAAAACACGCGGTGAAACGCCGTCTTCAGTTACTTCATAACGCTTGAAGTATGCTTTATTTTCACGTTCTGGTAATTCCGCTTCTAAATCAAGCTTACCACGACGAATTTCCACTTTATCTAATTTAAGTGGTTCTACTGTTTGTTTTCCTAACGAAAGCTGTAAATCTGTTAAGAAAATAACAGGAACTTGATATTCTTCAGATAAGTTAAATGCTTCTACAATGTCATAGAAAGCTTCTTCAACTGTACTTGGCGCCATTACGATTTTTGGAATTTCACCATGCGTACCGTAAATCATCGCCATTAAGTCAGACTGTTCTTGTTTCGTTGGTAATCCCGTACTTGGACCACCACGTTGTGTATCAACAATTACTAATGGAGTTTCTGTAATACCTGCTAAACCGATTGCTTCCATCATTAATGAAAGACCAGGACCAGCAGATGCAGTTAATGTACGAACACCAGCATAGTTTGCACCGATTGCCATTGTACAAGCTGCGATTTCATCCTCAGTTTGGATTACTGTTCCGCCGACTTTCGGTAATTTTTTAATTAAGTATTCCATAATTTCTGATGCAGGTGTGATTGGGTATGCTGACATAAAACGAGCACCACCAGCTACCGCACCAAATGCGATTGCGTCGTTTCCAATCATAAACATGCGTTTTTTACCATCAGCTTTTTCAAGCTGCATCATGTTTACTTTCTCACCTAGTAATTCTTTCATATATTGAGAGCCGCGTTTAATTGCGTCCATATTCTTTTGAACGACTTGCTCTCCTTTACGACCAAAGATTTCTTCAACAACATCTAAATAAGCTGTTTCGTCTAATCCTAATACTGCACTTGATGCTCCAACAGCAACCATGTTTTTCATTAATGATGTGCCTAATTCTGAAGCAATATCTGTAAACGGTATCACATATAGATTTACATCTGTATTATCAGGTATTGTTGGATTAAATTTCGCATCCGCAACTACAATTCCACCTGGACGTAGTTCGTGGAAGTTAAAATCAATTGTTTCTTGGTCAAAAGCAATTAAAATATCTAAATCATCTGAGATCGCTCGTACTTCTGTTGTACTTACACGAATTTTATTATTTGTATGGCCGCCTTTTATACGTGATGAGAAGTGGCGGTAACCGTATAGGTAATATCCTAATCGGTTTAATGCAATACAGAAGATTTCTCCTGTACTTTCAATTCCTTCACCTTGTTGGCCTCCAACTTTCCATGAAAGTTGACTAATCATCTCCTACACCCCTTTTGGCTGCATTCATTGTAGTGTATTTTTTTACAGTAATAGTTTAGCATTTTTTATGCAAATAAACTACAACGGACGCAAATTATGCCTCTTCTGATTTCCCTGAATCTTTAGTATAAAGCTATTTTGTTTTTCATTCTAGTATTAGGTCTTAAAAAAAGCAATAAAATCAAATGAATTAATTTTAATTATTCTGAATTTTAAACCAAAAACTTAAAAACTCATATGTTCAACAAAATTATCATATAAAAATCTTTCTACAGTAGATGCAGCATAGTATTTATAAAGCTCATTCATGACATTTTCATAATCTCCGTAGGCAGATACATTGACAACCGTATCTACAATCCCATCAAAATCTGAACCAAACCCTATATTGTTTTCTCCACCTAGCGAGCAAATATATTCGATATGTTTTACTATATCTGTTATATTTGCTTGTCTTTCACTTGTTAGAAACTGCGGTACAAAAGTAACACCGATTATGCTATTTCTCTGTATAAGCGCTTTAATTTGTTCGTCATTTAAATTGCGTGGATGCTCACACAGTTTATAACAATTTGAGTGGGATGCAATTGGGTTATTTGCAATTTCTATCACATCCCAAAAACTTCTCTCATTTAAATGTGATAGATCCGTCCATAATTGCAAAGTATTCAACTCTTGTACAACTTGTCTACCAACAGTAGTTAAACCTGCTCCACGCGTCTCTAGCGCCCCATCAGCTAACAAATTCGCATAGTTCCATGTTAATCCGAAAGAACGTACACCTAACCGATAAAACAAACGTAATTTCATCGCTTCTTTGCCAATTGCTTCGCACCCTTCTAACGTTAATAGCGCGCCAACCTCGTCTTGTTTTAATCTATTTATATCCTCTTTCGTTCGGATAAATCTCACACCTGGTAGCGATAGAATTTCATTATAAAAAATATCTATCATTTGTAATGCCGCTTCAAATCGTTTTTCATACGTCACTGTTTCTGGCACATATATTGCAAAACATTGTATACTTCCTTGTCTTTCCTTTAACTGTTGAAATGTAATATGTAATTGCGGATCGTTTTTAAAATTCTTTTTTCCCTTTGCACTCCATAACTGAAAGAGCACATCACAATGAGCATCAAAAATTTTCATTTTCATTCCTCCATTATAAAAACAACCTGTTTGCATACTGCAAACAGGTTGTTTAAACTTAACGAGGTTCTACAATTAATTTTATTGCTGTACGCTCTTCGCCATCAATCATAATATCTGTAAACGCTGGGATACAAATTAGGTCCAAACCACTAGGCGCTACAAACCCTCTTGCAATTGCTACTGCCTTTACCGCTTGGTTTAATGCACCTGCACCAATAGCTTGAATTTCTGCTGTTCCGCGTTCGCGAATAACACCTGCAAGTGCACCAGCTACAGAATTAGGGACCGACGTTGCTTTAACTTTTAATATTTCCATTCCGCGTTTCCTCCTCGTTTCTTTAAAAAGTATTAGCAATTATTTCACTTTAACTTATATTCACGAGGAATGGCGCGTATTCCTGCTAAATTTTCGTAATTTTTCTAAAAAATTAAAATATAATAACTTATCTAAAATTTAACGGAAATTTACTCAAAAAATGGTTGATCGTCATTAATTAAAATGCGCTCAATTTTCTTTGCTTTTCCTGTATTTGGATCCACATCAATTAACACTGCACTTAATTGCGTTCTACCACTTGTTACTTCAAATCGTACCGGTAAGTTCGTTAAAAACTTCTTCAATACTGCTTCTCGGTCCATACCTAAAATTCCATCATATGGCCCTGTCATCCCAACATCTGTAATATATGCCGTTCCGCTTGGTAAAATACGGTTATCCGCTGTAGGGACATGCGTATGCGTACCTACTACTGCTGTAGCACGTCCATCTACATACCAACCTAGCGCTTGTTTTTCACTTGTAGTCTCCGCATGGAAATCAATAAAGATAATATTCGTACGTTTTTTCGCAATATTAATTAATTCATCCACTTTACGGAATGGACAATCAATCGGAGGAAGGAAAGTACGCCCCTGTAAGTTAATAACTGCAACTTCTGTTCCATTACAGTTCACAAAGATAAGTCCTTTTCCTGGAGTTCCTTCTGGGAAGTTAGCTGGTCTTGCAAGATATTTTGCATCATCGATGAATTCAAATACTTCACGATTATCCCAAGCATGGTTTCCAAGTGTAACTGCTTGTGCCCCACACTCTAAAAAGTTTCGATATATTTTTTCTGTAATCCCACGGCCACCTGCTGCGTTTTCTCCATTAATGATTGTTACTGTAGGTGTATATTTTTTCTTTAATGCCGGTACGTATTGTTGAATCATACCTCTACCAGGAGATCCTACTACATCCCCAACAAATAATATTCTCATATGTCTTACCCTTTCTATGTACTGCATTTTTTATTGCTATAGCATTAAGGAAATTCCTTATAATATGTTTATTATAAGTTTGTTTCACTTTTACGCTATATAACTAACTGTCTTTATTTTATCCAATTCCAACACAAAAAAATAAAGTGGTGTTTCACCACTTTATTTTGCGTATTCCACTGCACGTGTTTCACGAATAACAGTTACTTTAATATGTCCTGGGTAATCCAGTTCATTTTCAATACGTTTTCGGATATCACGAGCTAAACGATGAGCTTCTAAGTCATCGATTGTATCTGGTTTTACCAAAATACGAACTTCACGTCCTGCTTGAATTGCAAATGATTTTTCAACGCCTTCATAAGACTCTGAAATCTCTTCTAACTTTTCAAGACGACGAATGTAGTTTTCAAGCGTTTCACTACGAGCTCCCGGTCTTGCAGCTGATAAAGCATCTGCTGCTGCAACTAAAACTGCAATGATAGAAGTTGGTTCTGTGTCACCATGGTGAGATGCGATACTGTTTATAACTACAGGATGCTCTTTATATTTCGTTGCGAGTTCAACACCAATTTCAACGTGGCTACCTTCTACTTCATGGTCAATCGCTTTTCCGATATCATGTAATAGACCAGCACGTCTTGCTAGTTTTTCATCCTCACCAAGCTCTGCTGCCATAAGTCCAGTTAAATATGCAACTTCCATAGAGTGTTTTAAGACGTTTTGTCCATAACTTGTACGGTATTTTAAACGACCTAAAATTTTAATTAAATCTGGGTGTAATCCGTGAACACCCACTTCAAACGTTGTTTGCTCTCCGACTTCGCGAATATACTCGTCCACTTCACGTCTTGATTTTTCGACCATCTCTTCAATACGCGCTGGGTGAATACGTCCGTCCTGTACTAGTTTATCAAGAGCGATACGAGCTGTTTCACGACGAATTGGATCGAATCCAGAAAGAATTACCGCCTCTGGTGTATCATCGATAATTAAGTCAATACCCGTTAACGTTTCTAACGTACGAATATTACGACCTTCACGCCCGATAATACGTCCCTTCATTTCGTCATTTGGAAGATTTACAACCGAAACGGTTGTTTCAGCAACATGATCAGCTGCACATCTTTGCATTGCAAGAGATAAAATCTCTTTTGCTTTCTTATCCGCTTCTTCTTTCGCGCGAACTTCACTTTCTTTTACCATAACAGCGATTTCATGAGAAACTTCATTTTCTACTTTACCAAGAATAATTGCTTTCGCTTGTTCGCGTGTCAGATTGGAAATGCGCTCTAATTCTGTTTGTTGCTTTTGAACTAACTCTCCCACTTTGCTTTCCAACTCTTCAATCTGTTGTTGTCTCGCTACAAGAGATTCCTCTTTCTTCTCTAACTGCTGCTCGCGTTTATCGAGCGTTTCGTCTTTACGATCAAGGTTCTCTTCTTTTTGCATTAAACGATTTTCTTGTTTTTGTAATTCGCTTCTACGGTCACGAATTTCTAATTCAGCTTCTGTACGAAGTGTATGAATTTCATCCTTTGCTTCTAAAAGCGCTTCTTTCTTAAGTGCTTCAGCCTCACGATTCGCTTCGTCTAAAATACGTTTCGCTTCATTAGCCGCACCATTAATCTTCGCTTCAGCAATAGACTTTCGAACAAAAAAGCCAACAACTGCACCGACTGTTGTTGCAAGCAAAATGGAGATGAGTATCCAAACTGTACTACTCATGATTTCACCTCCCCTTGCTATGAATGAAAAAAGACTGTCGGCATGTACATTAAATTACAATATACAGCAAAGACCGTCGTCCCGCTTTTTTAAGGGACTTTCTTCATTTCACAATTAAAATGTCATATTATTATTTCGGTAAGATTTAAACCTTACTCCGAATATTACTTCTCTTCTTGAGAAGAGTATATCGTATATAAGAAAAAATATACATTCTCATTGTATCTATCGTAATTTTCATTGTCAAGCGTTGTCTACTTTTACTTTCTTTACCTTCAGTCCTTAATGTTATCTGAATTTGAAAAATTGATAGCATACTATCCTGGAAAACCTTAGTAAATACCATTTTATTCCCTTAAAACGTATGAATATTCCTCTTTACACATCCCATTTGAGTCAAAAAAATATTTTAACCACTACGATAGATACCCCTTTAATAGAAGGTAAAAAAATAAAAGACACGGGACCCGTGTCTTTTATTTTTTAATCTTGAAGAGTTGCATCTTCCGTGTCTTCCACACCAGAATCTTCACCAATTCCGTGATGATCACGAACAAAGAAGGCAATTTCCTCTCTTAAGTCCGTATTCTCTTTTAAGAATTGCTTCGAATTTTCACGACCTTGTCCTAAACGTTCTTCATTATAAGAATACCAAGCACCGCTCTTTTGAACGATATCAAGCTCAGAAGCCATATCCAAGATTTCACCCTCTCTTGAAATACCTTCTCCGTACATAATATCAACTTCAGCAACACGGAATGGTGGCGCTACTTTATTTTTCACTACTTTTACTTTTGTTTTATTACCAACGATGTCGTTACCTTGCTTTAATTGCTCCGCACGACGCACTTCAAGACGGACAGTTGAATAGAATTTCAACGCACGACCACCTGGAGTTGTTTCTGGGTTTCCGAACATAACCCCAACTTTTTCACGAATTTGGTTAATAAAGATTGCAATTGTTTTTGATTTGTTGATTGCTCCTGAAAGCTTACGAAGTGCTTGTGACATTAAACGTGCTTGTAAACCTACGTGTGAGTCACCCATGTCGCCTTCAATCTCTGCTTTCGGTACAAGAGCTGCTACAGAGTCAATTACGATAATGTCAACCGCACCACTTCGTACAAGAGCTTCCGCGATTTCTAATCCTTGCTCCCCTGTATCAGGCTGTGATAATAGTAATTCATCTATGTTAACGCCTAATTTTTGTGCATATACAGGATCCATTGCGTGCTCCGCATCGATGAATGCTGCTTGTCCACCTTGACGTTGTACTTCTGCAATTGCATGTAATGAAACTGTCGTTTTACCTGAACTTTCAGGTCCGTAAATTTCGATAATACGGCCACGTGGGTATCCGCCTACCCCTAATGCCACATCAAGTGCTAAAGAACCACTTGAAATTGTAGAAATTCTACGTTCCGCTTGTTCTCCTAATTTCATAATTGAACCTTTACCAAATTGCTTCTCTATTTGTTTTAACGCCATATCTAATGCCGCTTGACGATCACTCATTCAAAATTCCTCCTTAACTGAATTGCTAATCTTATTATACCTATTTTCAATTCAATTTGCCAACAAAAATCGAACATTTATTCGATTTTTTTATTTTCCATTACATAAATACGTAATTTAACTATAAAAAAAGCTAGAAGAAACTTATATCTCTTCTAGCTTTTTATATAAATGATAAAATCCATATTTTGTCGAGCGTTCTCTAATTTGTTGACGACTTCCACTTAAATTAAGAGGAAAAACTGCAGTTTGTTCACCTTTAATCGCCAATCCAACAAATACTGTTCCTGGCTCTTTCTGTTCTGAAGCATCTGGCCCTGCTACCCCAGTGAAACTAATTCCGATATCCGCTTTTAATAAATCCTTAACATTTTCAGCAAGATAACGAGCACATTCTTTACTAACTGCACCATCAGTATGCAACACTTCTTCAGGCACACGCAATACATGTTGCTTCACATCATTATGATAACAAATGACACCGCCTTTAAATACAGAAGAAACACCAGCATTTTCAGTTACTTGATTTCCAAAAAGACCACCTGTTAAACTTTCTGCACATGCTAAAGTTAACCCTTTTCTCTTCAATAACTCGATTGCCTTATAATGCAAAAATTCTTGGTCATATCCGTAGAAAAATTCTCCTACCCTTTCTAAAATCAAATCTTCCACATGTTGAATTAGTTTCTCCGCTTCGCTAACATTTTGATGCTTAGCGGTTAAACGTAATGTCACTTCTCCATCATTTGCTAGCGGGGCGATTGTTGGGTTTGTTTGTCCATCAATTAAATCTTGAACTTTCACCTCTAATTGGGACTCCCCGATACCGAAGAAACGAAGCACACGGGAATAAATGTTTTCTCCTGTTGTAAAATTACGTAAAAAAGGCTCCACGTAACTTACATACATTGGTTTCATTTCTTTTGGCGGCCCTGGTAATAAAATATAAACTTTTCCGTTCTTATTTACCCCCATACCAGGCGCCATACCGTGGTCATTTGCAAATACTGTTGCTCCATTTAAGACGAGCGCTTGCTTTTTATTATTCTCCGTAAATTCACGGCCTGTACGCTTAAAGTAATTACTTATTAAGGCTAATGCCTTTTCATCATACACAAGCGCTTCATCTAAACTAGCCGCTATCGTTTCTTTCGTTAAATCATCTTTTGTCGGTCCTAATCCACCTGTAAAAATAAGTATATCAGCACGTTCTTCCGCAGCTTCAATCGCCTTTTGCAGTCGCTTATTATTATCACCAACAACAGTATGATAGTACACGTTAATTCCAATTGAAGCTAACTTTTCAGATAAAAACTGGGCATTTGTATTTGCAATTTGTCCAAGTAATAATTCAGTTCCAACCGCAATAATCTCAGCATTCATCCTAATTCCCCCATAAACTTCTATTTTGAGTTTACAAAAGCAGCTCTATTTTTCCAGAAATAATCCCATCCTGAAATAACAGTAAAGATTAATGCAATCCATATGAAGATATCAGCAACTGGAATATGGATTAAATTTAAAGGTACATCGTGTAATAAATATGCTGCAATCGCAATAATTTGTGTCCATGTCTTAATTTTCCCTAGCTGATTTGCCGCAACTACTTCCCCTGTTCCAGCAAGTACAAGACGTAAACCTGTTACAGCAAACTCACGACTGATAATTACAATAACAATCCAAGCCGGTACATATTGCATCTCTACCAATGTAATAAGTGCTGCTGAAACAAGTAATTTATCAGCTAATGGGTCAAGAAACTTTCCTAAATTCGTTACAAGATTATACTTTCTTGCGTAATGTCCATCAATCCAATCTGTAGCTGAAGCAATGATAAAGATAAGTGCCCCTACTAAATGTTGAATTGGCAAATCAACATCACCAATTTTGTATGAACCCCAATCAAAGGGCGCTAACATAATTACCATAAAAATTGGAATTAAGAAGATTCTAGATATTGTAATTTTATTTGGTAAATTCACAGCTATTCCTCCATCATATCAAAAACATTTGTTCATCGAAAAAAAAGTCATCGAAGCGATGACTGTTATTGTGCAGGTTGCTCTATCCCTTGGTTTTTAATCACCAATCTTTGGTGATATTCTTTTTGTGGATCTAACGGGAAAGCAAGCACTTGGCCATTCAGTTTAATTTCAACATTCGGTGCACTTCCAATATTAAGTCGTACTTCTTTTAATGTTGATACATCGCGTTTCTCTGTTTGACCGCTTTGTACTGTAGTGTTTAGAATTTCATTACCCGCATCATCCTTAACATCTACATAACTTGCACCCTTCGCTGAAATTTCCAATTCTAACGTTTTATTATTATGAATTTCCAAAGTAGATACCTTACCAGTTGTTCCAACTACTTTCACTTCTTGCTGTCCAGTTGGTGGTGCTGGCTGCTCCTCTTTCTTTGGTTCTTCTTTCTTTAGTTCTTCTTTCTTTGGCTCTTCTTTCTTTGGCTCTTCCGCTTTCTTCGTATCTAACGGAGAATCTTTCGCTTTTTGAACTTCAATTTTCTCACTTTGAGCACTCGGAACTTTTTCATCATCTTTTCCAGTTAACGCTTGAAACACAAACCAGATTACGACTCCAACCGCGATTACTAACAGCGCAACTAAGATTTTCGGCATGTGATCTGCAACTGGCCATGATGAAGATTTTTGCATTGTTTCTTGTGTTTTTTGTCCCGTTGATACTTGTGGAACTTCACGCCTTTCAGATTGTGGTATCGTACTCTGATGTTCTACAAGCAGTTCCTCTCCATTTAATCCAACAGCATCTGCGTATTGTTTAATGAATGCACGCGCATAAAAAGCTCCTGGCAATACATCATAATTGCCTTCTTCAATTGCCACTAGATGGCGTTTTTGAATTTTTGTAATTTCATGCAGCTGATCAATAGACAAGCCTTTCGCTTCTCTTGCTTCTTTCAGCTTTTGTCCCAATTCCGTCACTACTAACACCTCAATATTTCTTTAAAAGTCAAACATAGAGAAATTATTTTGCGTACCTTGCTCAATTTCATCTACTAAATTATATTGAATTTCTTCATCATAATCGTTACGCAACTCGATAATATAATCAAAATCATCCAATGTGTATTCTGACTGACTCACAAATACATCAGGATGTTCCACAACTTTCGTTGCAGGCAATCTCATAATTTCACGAACGAGCTGCCAATGTCTTTCGTTGGCACGCTTCGTTGACACAATTCCATCTAGGATGAAAATATTGTCATCGCTATACTCATCTTCAATTAATTGACTACGAACAGTTTGCTTAATAAGAGTAGATGATACAAATAACCACCTTTTATTTGCACAAACACTTGCAGCAACAATGGATTCTGTTTTTCCGACACGAGGCATTCCGCGTATCCCAATTAGTTTATGGCCTTCTTTTTTCATAATTTCTGCCATAAAGTCTACAAGTAAGCCTAATTCATCACGCACAAATCGAAATGTTTTCTTATCATCTGCATCTCGTTGTATGTACCTACCATGCCTAACCGCTAGCTTATCTCTTAGCTTGGGCGGACGATATTTCGTTACCGTTATGTTATCCATCGTATTTAAAATTGATTCAAGTCTAGAGATTTGCTCTTGATTATCACACATAAGAAGTAACCCACGTCGTGCATTATCTACACCATTAATTGTGACAATATTAATGCCGAGCATACCGATTAACGAAGAAACGTCACCAAGCAAGCCAGGTCGGTTTTTATGTATTTCATATTCAAAATACCATTCAATCATCCAAGATCACTCCCCTTGCTTACTTTACACCTACGTACTATATTATATGATTTCACCTTAATAGGGAAGCTAAATGTATAATCTATCCTGTGTAATTATTATACAAAAAAAGTAGAGAGGAGAATCTCCTCTCTACTTTTACTTATGTTGTACAAACTTAACCATTAAGTTTGCAATTGTATGTTGCTCCTGTTCATCAGCAACTTTCCAAAGCTCAGCTAATAATTTCTCTTGGTCATTGCGCCCTTCTACTTCATTAGCAAGGTAGTCGCCAACACGAAATGCCATATCTGATACCGCACCGCCGTCTAAACCTTTTCCTTGCGCTTGCTCTAAACGATCTCCTAAAAAGCTCTTCCACTGATCAAAATTATCTAATACTGACATAATTAAGCACCTCACTATTGAGTAATAAAATCATCCTTAATTTGTGCAACTGTTCATTTTTTATGTAAGAAATTTTTAGCAGTGCCAACCGCCATTCACTCCGATGATTTGTCCAGTTATGTATGATGCTCCTGGTGATACGAGGAATGAAACTGTTTTTGCTACTTCTTCTGGTAATCCTATTCTACCTAATGGTATATCTTCAGCAATTCCCATTTTATCTTCTTCAGAAAAAACACTTAACATTTCCGTTTCAATTGCTCCTGGTGCTACTGCATTCACACGTAATCCACTTAAAGAAACTTCTTTCGCTAAAGCTTTCACATATGAATTTTGCGCCCCTTTTACCATTGAATACAGCACTTCACAAGAAGCCCCTATTTGTCCCCATATAGATGAAATAATTACAATATTACCACTTCTCCTCCCGATCATAGGCGGAAGTGCCATTGAAAGTAATTTATATACGTTCTTCACTTGAAGTTCTACCATATAACCCAATTCTTCGTTTGTTACATCTGTTACTAGTCCAAAAATACTCTTCCCAGCTGCGTATACAATAACATCAATAGGGTGTTCAATTTGTCCCCACAATTGCTCTGCTCCATCACTAGAAGCCAAATTCGCTTGAACAGGGATAACTTCTCCCCATGCTTTCTGCAATTCCAATACCTTTCCTTCACTGTTATTGTAATGAACATAAACTGTATATCCATCTTGAATTAATTGTTTCGAAATAGCAGAGCCAATCCCTCCGCTCCCTCCAGTTACTAACGCATACTTTTTCATAAATTCCCTCTCTTATCTCTACAAGTTCAATTTTCACACAACTAAATAATACCCTCATCTTACAATTTTTCAATGATAAGATGAGGGTATCTTTAAAATGTTATTTTTTCGGTAACACCTGACAAACACTCATTTTTTCTTCTGATAACAATAATTTTGCTACTTCTTGTAAGTCTTGAACCGTCAGCCCTTCTAATACAGTCAATGCATCAAATAGACTAGATTCATTAAACGCATATCGTGTAAATTGATTTGCAATATATTCTGGTGAATTCAACGAGCGTAAAAAACCACCAATTTTCTTTTTCTTCACTCGTTCTAATGCCGCCGCATCTAATTGATCATAATCTGTTTTTAATAAAATATCTTTTAAACGATCTGCCAATTCATCAGGTTGTTTCGTATCACCACCAACCATTGCAAAACCGAAGTTATTTTCTTCTGTATAGTCATACGAGAATGAATCATCAATAAGTCCTTCATTATATAAAGCTTCGTAATGAACAGAACTTTTTCCAAATAAATAATCTAAGAGTAACGTAAGCGCAATTTCTTGTTTTAAAAGCGCTTGCCCCTTTTCTTTTAAATTAGTCGCTTTAATACCAACTAAACATTTCGGTGTTTGCACAGGCATTGAAATAATTTTTTTCTTTTCATTTACCTCATTTGGTTCCTCTTCAAATGAACGCACAATTTCTGGCTGGTTTTTATAATCTTTTTCCGCTTGATTTTCACGTACTAAATCCATTGTTTTCTCTGGATCAATTGCACCCACAACAAATAATAACATATTGCTCGGATGATAAAATGTTTCATAACATTCATATAATAAATCTTTCGTAATTTTACTAATAGATTCGATTGTGCCTGCAATATCAATTTTAATTGGGTGTTTTACAAACAAGCTATCAATTAACCCAAAGTACAAACGCCAATCTGGGTTATCTTGATACATTTGAATTTCTTGCCCAATAATCCCCTTCTCTTTTTCAACTGTTTTTTCAGAGAAATAAGGCTCTTGCACGAAGTTTAGCAATGTATTTAAATTTTGTTCTACGTTTGAAGTACATGAAAAAAGGTAAGCTGTTCGTGTGAAGGATGTAAAAGCATTTGCCGATGCTCCTTGTTTACTAAACAATTGGAAAGCATCGTGATCTTCTTTTTCAAATAATTTATGCTCAAGAAAATGTGCAATCCCATCAGGCACACGAATCATTTCTTCTTTCCCCAATGGTACAAATGTATTATCTACTGAACCATATTTCGTCGTAAACGTCGCAAATGTTTTATTAAATCCTTGTTTCGGTAAAACATATACATCTAATCCATTAGGAAGTTTTTCATAATAGAGTGTTTCTTTTAATTGCTCATAAACAATTTTTTCCATTTACTCTCCCTCCGTTCCTTGTAAAAAGTAAATTGTATCTAGTTCAATATTTTTAGCTACTTTTACAATTTCTTCTTTTGTTACACTTTCTATACCTGTAAGCCATTCTTCAACTGGACGTGTACGATCTGAAATAATACCATGATATAGCATTTCTACAAATCCACGCGGTGTATCAATCGCCTCTAATATTTGATTTTGGATGACACTTTTTGTTTGATGTATTTCTTCTTCAGAAAACTCTCCGTTTTGCATCGCAAGCATTTGTTCTTTAATAATCTCAACTGCTTTTTCATAATTTTTCGCTTCGATTCCTGACATAACAAATAATAAACCTTTATGACTTTCAAAGCGCGATGCTGCATAGTACGCTAAACTATTTTTTTCACGCACATTTACGAATAACTTCGAATGAGAAAAACCACCAAACAATCCATTGAACAATTGCAATGCAAAATAATCTTCATCTTTATATGTGACAAATGTACGATAACCGATGTGTAATTTACTTTGTTTTAATTCTTGTTTTTCAACAACTTCTTTTTCTTCATTATTTCGTCTATGAAGGAGTACATTTCTTTCTCTCACTGGACGAGCTGAAATAGAAAAATACTTACTTACAAGATCAACGGCGTTTTCTGAAATATCACCAATAATATATAGATCCATCTCATCTTCCGCTAACACCTTTTGATAATATTGATACAGACTTTCATTTGTAATAGAAGCAACACTCTCTTTTTTTCCATTTGCACTTAAACGATACGGTTCTACTTTGCACATTTCTTCAATTAAACGCTCGTTTGCATAACGCATTTTATCATCATAAGTAGCTTCAATTCTCTGTAACAGTGCTCTTTTTTCACTTTCTACGATAGAAGATAGGAAACCGTTCCCCTCGGTTGCTGGATGTAACACAATATCAGACAACATAGAAAGCGCTTTTTCAAATAACGGTGGTGCATCATGTAAATAAACTTCATTTGCAATGTCTACATAAATGGAGATAATATGGTCTTCCCCTTTTTTACTTACATCTACCGCTAAAGAAGACCCGTATAATTCTTCTAAATATTGACGAAGACGAATTACAGAAGGTAATTTTTCTGTGGCACTTTGCAATACGTATGGCAATAGGGCACGCTCTGTCACCGTCTCCTCATTTAAAGGCGCTTTAAAACGAAATACAAAGGTATTCGTTTTATATTTATCAGTCGGAATAATATGTACGCGCAAACCACCTAACTCATGTAGTTGTTGTTCCATTAGTTTCATTTATAGCCCTCCTTTACGTATATAGGAATATTCCTCTTCAATATACAGTTTTTAGAAATAAAAAATCAACTTTTCTCCCTTATTATGCTTACATATGATTCTTTCTAAAAACTTTAATATGTAAGGAACATAGTAAAATTCCGTATTAAATATATTCTATGTAAAAAAGCCCACACTAATGTGCGAGCTTTTTTATACTTATAAAATACTTATCGTTTTCCTTTTTCATAAGGAGTTCCTAATGCTTTCGGAGCTTCAGAACGACCTACAAAACCAACAAGCGCTAATATTGTGAATACATATGGTAATATCGTTAATAAAACACTTGGAATTTGATCTAATACAGGAATTGTTCCGCCCGTTACACTAAGAGATTGCGCAAAACCAAAGAATAGAGCTGCACCTAGTGCGCCTAGTGGATTCCACTTCCCAAAAATCATAGCAGCTAAAGCTAAGAAACCTTGTCCTGTAATAGTTGCCCCTGAGAAGTTATTAGAAATTGACATTGCAAAAATCGCTCCACCAATTCCAGCAAACACTCCTGAAATACAGACTCCAATATAGCGCATTTTATATACGTTAATCCCCATCGTATCCGCTGCCATTGGGTGTTCACCAACAGCACGTAGACGAAGACCGAACGGTGTTTTATAAATAACATACCAAACAACGAATGCTAAAATAATGGCAATATACGACGTTATTGGTACATTCGAGAAAAATATTTTCCCTAAAACCGGAATATCCGAAAGGCCTGGAATATCAATCTTTTCAATACGATACTGAATAAAGTCAGTCTGCCCTTTATCAAAAATCTTCTTAATTGCAAATACCGTTAAACCAAGAGATAAGAAGTTAATTGCTACACCACTTACAACTTGATCTGCTCGGAATGTAATAGAAGCTACCGCATGAAGTAATGCAAATAATCCACTACCAATTGCCGCAAATAATAACGCAATCCACGGGGTCATCGTTCCCCAAGTATCACCCATTAATAAGTTTGTAACAACTCCAATAAATGCACCAAATAGCATTAGTCCTTCTAATCCGATATTTACAACACCCGATCGTTCACTAAATACTCCACCTAGTGCTGTGAAAATGATAGGTGCCGATGTATATAACGTACCTGTCACAAGAATGGCTAATATATCTAAAAAGCTCATTTATTTCCCCTCCTTGCTCATGCGTGTAAGCGCCCATCTTAACACATAACTACATGCAACAAAGAAGATGATACATGCAATAATTACATTAATAAGCTCTGATGGTACATCTGCCTCAAAGTTCATTTGAGGGGAAGCACTTTTCAAACCACCAAATAATAAAGCTGAAAGGATTATACCAAACGGATTATTCCCTCCAAGTAATGCTACGGCAATCCCATCAAATCCTACTCCTGTAAACGAAGACATCGCGGTCATACTCTGGAATGTTCCTAATCCTTCCATCGCTCCACCAATCCCCGCAAATGCACCAGCAATTGTCATGGAGAATACTACATTACGAGAAACTTTCATACCTGCATATTGAGAAGCATGCTGATTAAATCCTACCGACTTTAATTCGTAGCCTAAAGTTGTTCGATCTAATAAGAACCACATTAAAATAGCGATTAATATTGCTACAATAATTCCCCAGTGAAGACGCGAACCATCAGTAATGCTAGCAAGCCAGTCTGAAGATAGTGATGCACTCTCTTTAATGTCATACGTTTTATCATTACCTTCATGTAAAAAGCGCTTAATGATGTCATATGTTACATATAATGCGATATAGTTCATCATAATTGTTACAATAACCTCATTAACTTGAAACTTTCCTTTTAAATATCCAGGAATGAAGCCCCAAATTCCTCCTACCAATGCTGCGAATAAAATAGATAATGGAATATGAAGGAAAGCTGGTAGTGAAACTGCATAACCGAACCAAACCGCTGCAAGCCAACCAACTAGCAATTGACCCTCTACCCCGATATTAAATAAACCTGTACGAAATGCAAACGCCACTGATAAACCAGCAAGAATAAGCGGTATCATTGTACGAAGCGTTTCACCAATCGCACTTGCGCTACCGAACATCCCTGTCCAAAGTGCACTATAACCTACAATTGGATCATAACCACTAACTAACATTACAATCGCTCCGACAAGTAAGCCAAAAATAACGGATAGTACTGGGACTAAAATATTTATCGTTCGTTCTGTTAAAAGTTTTTTAGCCATTTGTACCCACCTGCTCCTTCTTTGTTCCCCCAGCCATTAACAATCCAAGCTGTTGTTCATTCGTTTCTTTCGCATCAACTATTGCTACAATTTTCCCTTCATAAATAACAGCAATTCGATCGCTAACATTTAAGATTTCATCTAACTCTAGTGATAAAAGTAATACACCTTTCCCTTTATCCCTTTGCTCTATTAATCTCTTATGAATAAATTCAATTGCTCCTACATCTAAACCACGTGTTGGCTGTGCTGCGATTAATAAATCTGGATCACGGTCTACTTCACGTGCAATAATTGCTTTTTGTTGATTTCCCCCAGATAGAGCGCGTGCTAAAGTTTGCTCACTAGGTGTACGTACATCAAACTGTTCAATAAGAGCCTTTGCTTTTTCTGTAATTTTGCTGAAATTTAAAATCCCTTTCTTTGAAAACGGATTCTTATAGTACGTTTGCAGAACTATATTATCTCTAACAGAAAAATCAAGGACGAGCCCGTGTTTATGACGATCTTCTGGAATATGACCAATTCCTTCTTCTGTTATTCTTCTAACAGGCCAATTTGTTATTTCTTTCCCTTTAATTGCAATAGAACCTGACTCAACTTTTCGTAAACCAGTAATTGCTTCTATTAATTCACTTTGTCCATTTCCATCAATCCCTGCAATCCCAACAATTTCCCCCGCACGAACAGTTAAGTCAAGGCCTTTTACAGCAGGTAGTTGACGTGCATCGTGAACAACAAGATTTGCAATTGAAAGTACCTCTTCTTTTGGTTTCGCGTCTATTTTTTCTGTTTTAAAATTCACTTGACGTCCGACCATTAATTCTGCAAGTTTATTTTCATCCGTATTTGCAACGTCAACCGTTCCAATTCCTTTTCCTTTACGAATAATCGTACAACGATCGCAAACTTCCATAATTTCTTTCAACTTATGTGTAATAAGAACAATAGATTTTCCTTCTTGCACAAGCTTTTTCATAATTTGAATTAGCTCATGAATTTCTTGTGGTGTTAACACAGCTGTCGGTTCATCAAATATTAAAATTTCTGCACCGCGGTAAAGAGTTTTCAAAATCTCAACACGCTGTTGCATACCCACTGAAATATCCTGTATTTTCGCATATGGATCTACAGCTAAACCGTATTGTTCAGACAGTTTTTGAATTTCTTTAGCAGCTTCCTCAACAGCAATTTTCCCTTTTTTCCTCGGTTCATTTCCGAGAATAATATTCTCTGTAACTGTAAAATTATGAACAAGCATAAAGTGCTGATGAACCATTCCAATACCAAGGTCATTTGCCACATTCGGATTGGTAATATTTACAGACTTTCCTTTAATTTTAATTTCACCTTGTTCTGGTTGGTACAAACCAAATAGTACATTCATCAATGTGGATTTCCCTGCACCATTTTCTCCAAGTAAAGCATGTATCTCACCCTGCTTTACTTGCAGCGTAATATCATCATTCGCTACAATGCCTGGGAATACTTTCGTAATGTTATTCATCTCAATTACGTATTCCATTGTGTTCCTCCTTTTAACAGGGAACATTCCCTATTACACTATTAACTTATTAAGCAATTCGGAAGTTTTATACATACAAAGGTTAGTTCTATGAACTAACCTTTGCTATTTCTCTATTTATTTTTTTAGAGAAGCTTCATATTCTTTATACTCTTTATCTGTAGCCGGTACTTTAATTTCACCGTCTGTAATTTTCTTTTCAAATTCTTCTACTTTTGTTAAAATTTCAGGGTTAACTTTTTTCACGTTATCAGTTGTTTTTGAAATACCAATACCGTCATCTTTTAAACCAAACGCTTCTACTTTACCGCCTTTTAACTTACCGTCTTTCGCTTCTTGCGCTACTTTTTCAACAGCGATATCTACACGTTTTACCATTGAAGTTAATGTTACGTTTTCAGGCATACCTTCTTGGTTTTGATCACGGTCAACACCGATTACCCAAACATTTTCACCTTTTTTCTTACGGTTTTTCGCTTCAGTGAATACACCGTTACCTGTACCACCAGCAGCATGATAAATTACGTCTACGCCTTGACCATACATTGCTGATGCAAGAACTGTACCTTTTTCAGGTTTATCGAATGCTTCTGCATATTCAGATACGATTTCAATGTTTGGATTTACTGCTTTTGCACCCGCTTTAAATCCATTTTCGAATTTACTAATTAAATCACTCTTCATCCCACCAACAAATCCTACTTTATTCGATTTTGTTGACATAGCTGCTACCGCACCTACAAGGAATGATCCTTCATGATCTTTAAATGTAATGCTCGTTACGTTTGGTGCATCTACTACAGTATCAACGATTGCAAATTGTTGTTTTGGAGATTCTTTTGCTACTTCTTTAATTGCACCTTCTAATTTATAACCAATTCCGAAAGATAAATCATACTTATCTTTTGAAAATTTCTTTAAGTTTGGAATATAATCCGCTTCTTTTTCAGACTGTAGGTAACGATAATTTGTCTTTTCCTTTAATCCGTTATCTTTACCAAACTTTTTTAGTCCTTCCCAAGACGATTGGTTGAACGATTTGTCATCAACGCCCCCAACATCCGTTACCATACCGACCTTGAAGTCTTTCGTGTCTTTCTTATCACTGCTTGCCTTATCCGAGTTACCACATGCACCTAAAACTGTACTTGCTGCTAATGTTAATGATAATAAAAGACCTGCTTTTTTCTTCATACTAGAAACCCCTCCAAAAATGATATATATTTTTTTATTCTTTCGCTGCTGTCCCTTACTTCTTGCTGTCACCTCCCTAAAAAGGAACTTACCTACATACGCTTTCTTAATACGTGGAAGCTAAACTTATCAGCTCTAAAGTAATTGATAGAATATAAGATTGGCTCATCATTTTGATCATAGTGCATTTGTTTTAATACAAGCAGTGCTGTTTCAGGCTCACATTCTAAAATCGGTGAGATTTTAGGGTGATAGCCAATTGGCTCAATGTGAGCAACCGCATATGTTATGCGCTTATGCGTGTTATTATGTATCACCGTTAATAATGACTCCTCATTGTAACCCGATAAATCTGGCAATATTTCTTTTGCAAGTTTATCGATACAATATACAACAGGTTCCCCATCTGCTGTACGCACGCGTTCAATCATCACTGCATTGAAACCATCTTCACTATTAAACTTCTCTTTTTCCTCTTCTGTTAAAGTTGTAGTAGATGATGATAAAAAGATCGTTCCTGGTGTTTTCCCCACACTAGAAATCATATCTGTAATACTAGAAAGTTGTTCTATTCCAGAAGAAAATAATGGCTTTGCATTTACAAATGTCCCTACACCATGTCTACGAATGACAACATTTTCTTCTTCTAAAATACGTAACGCTTCCCTTAAAGTCGCTCTACTTACGCCAAGTTCTTTCGCTAAATCAAACTCTGATGGTAACTTTTGTCGTTCTTTATAAGCCCCATCTTTAATTTTTTCTTTGATGTGATCAATCACCCGTAAATATAGGTGACGACTATCGGATTTTACTGACATAAGACTCCCCCGCATTTCAATTATTCGACCTCTGATGTAAGACTTCTTTTCTCTTTTTTCAACTTACAACATAGTACAAATGACTAACCACTAAAAATAAGCGCAATTGTCGAATAAATAATAATAATTTTTTAAAATGAAATTTTCACTCTTTACTGTATAAAAAAAACTTTGCACCATAAACATTCCTCATTTCGAGAAAAAGTTCGGCACAAAGATCCTTTACATCCTTTGTTACACACTTTTCCCCTCATAGTCTAGCAATTCATGGTTGCCAGGTAGAAACTTATGGACCTTATCTCCAAGATTATATGAGGCAGTGATTCTTTTCGAAGTAATCTTACCACTTGCTCTCATACGTGTCAACAAAATCCAACATTTTTCTGCATTAAATATCGAACATTTACATAAAACATACTCAAAGTATTCGTATTCTAAAGATACCCTCTAAATGTAAGCCCTTTCTTTATTGCTGAGTATAGTATATAACAAAAACACTATATAAAAAAGCCTAATTGTAAAAACAATTAGGCTTTTTTAAGAACTTTTTTCTTGTACATCATTAATGAGTACTTCTCTCGGTTTACTACCTTCATATGGACCTACTACACCATTCATTTCCATTGCATCAATTAGACGAGCAGCTCGCGTATAACCTACTCTAAACCTACGTTGTAGCATAGAAACAGATGCTGTTTGCATTTCCACTACAAGTTGAACCGCTTCATCATATAATTCATCTTCTACTTCCTGCTTCGTATCAGGAACATCTTGCGGAATCATATCTTCTTGATATTGTGCTTTTTGCTGTCCAATAACATATTCTACAACTCTCTCAACTTCATCATCTGATAAAAATGCACCTTGTACACGTACAGGTTTCGATGCACCAATTGGTATAAACAGCATGTCGCCACGACCTAGTAGCTTCTCTGCACCACCACCGTCAAGAATTGTACGAGAATCTGTTTGAGAAGATACAGCGAATGCAATACGTGATGGAATATTCGCTTTAATAACACCCGTAATAACGTCAACTGACGGACGTTGCGTTGCAATAATTAAATGAATACCAGCAGCACGAGCCATTTGCGCTAGACGCATAATCGCATCCTCTACATCAGACGAAGCAACCATCATTAAATCTGCTAACTCGTCCACAATTACTACAATATACGGTAATTCGGGTTGTTTCGCTTCTGATTGACTATTATGCTCTTTTATATAATCGTTGTATCCTTCAATGTTACGTGTACCACTATGAGCAAACAATTCATAACGACGTTCCATCTCACTCACAACTTTTTTCAATGCTTGCGATGCTTTTTTCGGATCAGTTACAACTGGTGTTAACAAATGAGGCACACCGTTATATACATTTAACTCTACCATTTTCGGGTCAATCATCATTAATTTTACTTCATGTGGTTTTGCACGCATTAAAATACTAACAATAATACCGTTAATACATACACTTTTCCCGCTCCCTGTCGCACCAGCTACGAGTAAATGGGGCATTTTATTTAAACGGGCTAATACAGCTTCACCTGTAATATCTCGGCCAAGACCAATTAACAACTTCTCTTCCGGATGATTGTTAGCCTTAGAATCAAGAACTTCCCTCAGCGTTACCATCGAAACTTCTGAGTTCGGAACTTCGATCCCTACAGCTGATTTCCCGGGAATTGGCGCCTCAATACGAATGTCCTTTGCAGCTAATGCAAGGGCTAAATCATCACTTAAACTGACAATTTTGCTTACCTTTACCCCCATATCAGGATACACTTCATATTTTGTAACTGCAGGACCTCTATGCACTTTTGTTACTTTCGCTTTCACTCCGAAACTTTGGAATGTACGTTCTAATTTACGAGCATTCTCATAAATTTCCGCATTTTCATTTGTAACTTGCTTATTCTTTGGAAATTTTAATATATCAAGTGAAGGAAGCTTGTAATCTTTATTTTCTACATTTGAAAATTGCATAGGAGGTGCTTGCGCTTCACTCTCTAACGATTCAACGATTTTTTCTCCACGCTTTTTCTTTGATTCTTCAATTGGTGGAGTCTCTTCAATAAACGGTGAAGTGATCAAATCTTCTTGCTCTACTTCAATTCGTTTATCCTCTTCTTCATTTGCAGGATAATTCTCAGTGAAATTTGAAATAATTGGCGGATCAATTTGGATTTCTTCCATCGGCTCAATCACTTCTTCTTGTTCTGCAGCACGTTTGCTTCTTGTACTTCTTGTTGTTTTTTTCTTTTCTGTTTGTTCAGCCGTTCTTTTGGATCTCCAATCTTTATAATCCACTTGCATCACTTGAAATTGACTTCTAAGAATTCTACCAACTGGAGCTAACACTTCTCCAATATGTTTATTTGTTATACAGAGTACCCCGAGAATAACTAAAATAATCCCAATGATATAGGCTCCTACTTCGTCGAATAGGAAGTAACATGTCGCGAACATAAGCGCACCAAACATACCACCGCCTAAATGAACGCTATCTGGCCCTTTTTTCATTTCAAGAAAGAAGTTATCTTTCGTACTCACAATAACAGAAGTATTTTGCACTGCTCCATCTTTTGTAAGAAGGTTAAATAATGTAATATGACTAAACATTAATATTGCCAATACAATTAAATAAAATCCAATTAACCGTTTATTTAAAAGGTTCGGCCATCCGCGTTTTATAACAAAGGAAACCGATAAAGCTATTACACCTAACACACCAATTATGTACCACTCACCAAAGAAGAAGCGAAAAAATAACACAAACGATTTCCCTACAACGCCTAGCTGTAAAATCGTAATGATTGAAAGTGCAAAAAGAGTTAAACCGACGATTTCATAATACAAAGTTGGCTTTATCGTACGTCTTGCCTTTGCCTTCGTCCCTCTTTGCTTTTGTTTTGCCATTTCTTCACCTCGTGTTCTACATATAAGTAAAGCTCCCCTAAAAATGCTCTATTTATATGTCTGTTTTCTCTATTTTTCAGGTCTTTATATCTTCTATTTTTACACTTCTTGTAAAATGCTAAATAAACAGAAGAAAGCAGCCTACTCATGGCTGCTCAACCGTCTTGTTTTTTATATTATACCATAGCTTCTAAACAAAATCCTTCTTTTTGCTAAAAGGTTATTTTCTGACCGGGCTCAAACTCTAAATAGTGAAGTGGGTCCGTACTTAGCACACGTACAATAGAATAACACCCATGTTCCTCTTCAGAAACCATTAATTCCACACCATTTATATTTACAACTTTTTGACTTTCACATTGTGAATAATCGGCCGGATACACAAGTTGCTCTGGCATAATTGTATATAAAATCATTGTAACATTGTCCCTTCTGCACTACCTTCCGCGCGAACATCTATTAATTCGTTTAATTTTCGAATCGCATTTCCAATACCACCAACATCATCTATAAGACCGTACTTTACTGCATCTCCACCAATTACATTCGTCCCAATATCTCGCGTTAAATTTCCTTTCGCAAACATAAGCTCTTTAAAACGATCCTCTGTTACTTTCGAGTGCTTCGTCACAAAACGAATAACTCTTTCTTGCATCTTATCCAAATACTCAAATGTTTGCGGCACACCTATGACAAGACCTGTTAAACGAATTGGATGAATTGTCATCGTCGCAGTTTCCGCAATAAACGAATAGTCAGTAGAAACAGCAATCGGTACACCGATGGAATGTCCCCCACCTAAAACTAGAGATACTGTTGGTTTTGAAAGTGAAGCTACCATTTCTGAAATTGCTAGTCCAGCTTCAACGTCACCTCCAACCGTATTTAATATTAAAAGCAAACCTTCAATTTTCGGATTTTGTTCAATCGCAACAATTTGCGGAATGATATGCTCGTATTTTGTTGTTTTATTTTGCGGCGGTAATTGAACATGACCTTCCACTTGTCCGATAATCGTTAAACAATGAATACGTGATTCATTCATCTGTGGTACATTTGTCTGTCCAAGCTGTTGAATTTTTTCTACTATTGAAGCCTCTTTTCCAGCTTCTTTTGGCTCAGTTTCTTTTTCTTCATTTGTATATCGATCACGTTCTGTCATTTCGCATCCCCTTTCACTCGTATATAACTATTATTTCTTAAGTTATAAATTTCATTCGATAGGGTTAAAAAGAAAAAAAAGATCACCCATAAGGGTGATCTTTTTTATACTTCCATAATAATCGGTAAAATCATAGGTTTTCTCTTTGTCTCTTCGTACAAGAACTGTCCTAATAATTCACGAATATTTTGTTTTAACATTGACCATTCAATCGAATATTCTTTAATTGACTGCTCAACAATCATACGTACAATCTCTGTAGATCGTTCAATTAACGCTTCTGACTCACGAACATATACAAAACCACGTGAAATGATTTCTGGACCAGAGATAATTTTCTTTTCATCTTTACCAAGCGTTACAACTACTACTAATATTCCATCTTGAGATAACATCTTTCTATCTCGAAGAACGATATTACCAACGTCACCTACACCTAATCCATCAATTAAAACATTACCAGCTTGTACTTTACCGACTAAGTTCGCTTCATCGTCACCAAAAGCAATTACATCGCCTTTTTCTACGATAAAGATATTTTCTCTTGTAATACCTACATCTTCAGCTAAATACGCATGTGCTTTTTGCATACGGAACTCACCATGTACGGGTACAAAGTACTTCGGTTTCATTAAATTTAACATTAATTTTAATTCTTCTTGGCTACCGTGACCTGAAACATGAACTTTTCTTTCGCCGTAATAAACAACTTCAGCTCCAGCTCTAAATAACAAATCAATAATTTTTGATACAGATATTTCATTACCCGGAATTGGCGAAGCAGCAATGATAACAGTATCACCTTTACGAATTGAAATTTGTTTATGTGCTTGTTTTGCCATTCTAGATAGAGCAGCCATCGGTTCACCTTGACTACCTGTCGTTAAAATAGCTACCTTTTTCTCTGGGAAGTTGTCTACTTCTTGTAATGAAATAACCATACCTTCTGGAACATCTAAATAACCAAGACGTCTTGCAATGTCTACTACTTTCACCATACTACGTCCTACTACCGCTACTTTTCGCCCTGTTTCGGCAGCTGCATCAAATACTTGTTGAATACGATGTACATTCGATGCAAATGAAGCAACGATAATACGACCTTCTGCGCCGTAGAACACTTTAGAAATTTCTACACCAACTTCTTTTTCAGAACCTGTATAACCTGGGCGCTCTGCGTTTGTACTATCAGATAATAAGCAAAGTACGCCTTCATTTCCAATTTGAGCCATTTTCCCAAGGTCTGCTCCACTATTTCCAATTGGAGTTTGATCGAATTTAAAGTCTCCTGTATATACGATTGCACCTTTTGATGTATGGAAACAAACACCAACAGAATCTGGAATACTATGTGTCGTTCCAAAGAATGACACCGTTGTAGTATTAAACTCTACTGTTGAATTTGAATCGATTGTTTTTAAGTCTACACGACCTAACATACCCGCTTCGCCAAGTTTTTCTTGTATAAGTCCTACTGTTAATTTCGTTGCATACACTGGAATAGATAATTTACGAAGTACGTAAACAATACCACCAATATGATCTTCATGACCGTGAGTAATAAATAAACCCTTTACTCGCTCTTGGTTTTCCACTAAATATGTAATATCAGGAATAACGATATCAATTCCAAACATTTCATCTCCCGGGAACATTAACCCTGCATCCACAATAAAGATTTCAGAATCAATTTCAACACAGTACATGTTTTTCCCGATTTCACCTACTCCACCAAGAGCAAATACTTTAACAGACTCATTCTCTTTTCTCTTCATGTTGTTGCCTGGTTTAAAAATCTTGCAAACACTGATTTCACTAAAATTGCAGAGACACCAGGGGAAACTCTACAACCACCATATATTCACCGTCCAAGACGAATGTCCTTACCGTTATGCGATATCATGTCCTTGTTTATTTTTTAAACCAGGTTTCACCTCTCTTTCATTATATAAATCAAATATCTTATTCGATATGATATGAAAATGTAATTAAATTATAATTTTTACCAATTTTGCTAAGCATACCCGTACTAAGCTACTTAGCCATATTATACCTGATACAAGAAATAGAACACAAGTTAAATCGTGCGAAAGAAAAAGTAAAAGAAAGGAACAGCACTAAAAGTATATGGCTTATTTCCGCTGCTTTTATACTCCATGTTATTTGGAAAAAACTACCCTAAATACTTTAAATTACTTTCATTTGATGGATTTCCTAGATTTTTTTCTTGAATCGCACAAAAACACTTATAAAATGAAGCTTTTTTATAGATTACGTCATATTTGAGGCAATTCCTATAAAAACATAACCGAAAGTATTTTCTGTACCAGCAACTACTTTTCAACAAAATTAAAGATGTAAGATCCTTTTCTTATAAACATTGCATTACATGACAAAAAGCTATGAATTACAAAATCCCGCTAAAAATTTAATAAGGTTAAATTTTTAGCGGGATTTGACAGTCACTATCGAGAACAAGAGGTTGAAACAAAATTAACGAAAGGACCATATCATACTTTAGCCAGTAGAGAACGCGTAGCGTAATATACTCGTTTTCAACATAAAATGTTTTCTATATAGGGTCATATACAGACGAGAAAGGCGAGCCTAAAATCATTTTACAAAAGATTCACATTAAAACAGATTCAAACATTTTCATATCAATAAAAAAATGACCTAGTTCCACACTAGGTCATTTTTATTAACGAGGAATAGATTGCATTACAGATTGTAACGTTACTCTTTCTTCTTCTGTTAATGGAAGAAGTGGTAAACGTACAGAACCTACATCTAATCCAACCATTTGTAACGCTGTTTTTACTGGAGTTGGACTTGGCGCCATAAATAACGAATCAGTTACTCTTACAAGTAATTGATGTAATTTTTGCGCCTTCTTAAACTCTCCTGCTTGAAATGCTGTAATCATTTCTTGCATTTCGTTTCCGATGACATGAGATGCTACCGAAACGATACCTTTCGCTCCAACTGCCATAGCCGGTAACGTTAAACCGTCATCACCGCTGTATACCGCAAAGTCGTCCGCTGTTTTTTCAATGATTTCTGTCATTGTTAACACATCGCCGCCGGCATCTTTAATAGCAACAATGTTTTCTATTTCTGATAAACGAACAACTGTATCAACGGAGATTTGTACAATAGATCGTCCTGGAACGTTATATAGCATAACCGGAAGCGGCGTGCTTTCAGCAATTGCCTTAAAATGCTGATACATTCCTTCTTGACTCGGCTTGTTATAATACGGTGCTACTAGCATTACTGCATCCACACCAACTTCTGTTGCCTTTTTAGTCAAGTCAATAGAAGCATGCGTATTATTGCTACCTGTTCCAGCGATTACGGGCACTCTTTTATCGACAACAGATACGACATGGCGATATAACGCTACTTTCTCTTCTGAAGTTAATGTAGGAGATTCGCCTGTCGTTCCTCCTACCACGATTGCTGTTGTACCGTTATCAATTAAATAATTTACCAATTTCGTTGTCTTCGCAAAATCGATATTACCGTTTATATCAAACGGTGTTACCATCGCAGTTGCAATTGTCCCAAAATCTATCATGGTCTCACTCCTTATTGTTCCAGTTGCTTTTCTTTTGAAAGCTCAAACGCACTATGTAATGCATTTACAGCCTCCACTAAATCAGTTTCTTTTACAAGAACCCAAATTGTTGTATGACTATCTGCCGATTGCAGAATTTGAATACCTTTTTCTGCTAAAGCTGTAACGATTTTCGCAGTAACCCCTGGGTATCCTGCCATTCCAGCTCCAACGATAGATACTTTCGCACAATGCTCTGTCACAATTGGCTCATATCCAAGGTTCTTTAATAATTTAACTGCATGACTTGATACATTATCACTCACCGTATATGCTACGCCAGTAGGTGAAATGTTAATTAAATCGACACTGATTCCTTCGTTCGCCATTTCTTTAAACACATGTTGCTGCAAATCATATGCCGTTTCTTTTGCAAGCACTTTAATTTGCGTTACGTTTGATACGTGGGCAATACCTGTAACAGGACGTTCTTCTACATCACGACCTCTTGTAGCACCGTCATATGCTGAAATAAGCGTACCTTCACTCTCAGAATACGTAGAACGTACACGAAGCGGTACTTTTGCATGCATCGCAATTTCAACTGCACGTGGATGAACGACTTTCGCACCTTGATAAGCCATGTTACAAATTTCGTTATACGTTACAGTTTGAAGATGACGTGCATCTTTTACAATACGAGGATCCGCAGTCATAACACCTTCTACATCAGTGAATATATCGATGTATTCAGCATGAAGCGCAACACCTAATGCTGAAGCTGAAGTATCGCTACCTCCGCGTCCAAGTGTTGTCGTATCACCTTTTTTCGTTTGCCCTTGGAATCCTGTAACGACGATTACATCTACATTTTCTAACTCTTCATGTATACGATCGCAATTCATTTCAATAATCTTTGCATTCGTAAAGTCATCATTCGTTACAAAACCAGCTTGTGCACCATTTAATGCTGCTGCTTTTATACCGTTCTCATTCAACATATTAGAGAAAACAATTGCAGAGATTAACTCTCCGCACGATAATAATAAATCTTGCTCACGTTTAGAAATAGTAGATTCCTCTTGATTTACAAGACTTAATAACGTATCCGTTGCATATGGTTCACCTTTACGACCCATAGCAGATACGACAGTAACTACTTTATAACCAGCAGCTAATGATTTTTTTATATGATGAAGCGCATGCTTACGTCCATTGTCATCACGTACTGATGTGCCACCAAATTTTTGAACAATTATTTTCATATTTTGCACCTTCTCTTAGCCGTTTACACTAATTGTAATTTTACTAAGCGCTCTGCAATTTGAACAGAATTCCATGCAGCGCCTTTTAATAAGTTATCAGATACGACCCAAAGATGGAATCCTTTATCGTTATTTAAATCTTTACGGATTCTTCCAACGAATACTTCGTTTTTACCTACTGCAGTAGCTGGCATTGGATATAACTGCTCTTCTGGATTATCTTGCAGAACAATACCTTCCGCATTTGCAAGTAAGCTCTTTAATTCTGCTACTGTTACGCCTTCTTTTTCTACTTCGATGTAAACAGACTCAGAGTGTCCTGATACAACTGGTAAACGTACACATGTTGCCGCTACTTCTAATTCAGGCATATGCATAATTTTTTTCGTTTCGTTAATCATTTTCATTTCTTCAAATGTAAATCCATTATCTTGGAACTTATCAATCTGTGGAATCGCATTAAAAGCAATTGGGAAATGCTTCTTATCACCTGATACAGGAAGAACATTTGCCTTAACTTCTTCGCCATTTAAGATTGCTTGTGATTGTTCATGAAGTTCTTCAATAGCTGCCGCACCAGCACCTGATACAGCTTGATATGTGGAAACGATTACTCGTTTTAAACCATATTGCTGACGAACTGGCTCAAGAGCTACTACCATTTGAATTGTAGAACAGTTTGGATTTGCAATAATGCCATTATGTTCTTTTAAGTCATTTTCATTTACTTCAGGTACAACAAGTGGCACGTTTTCTGTCATACGGAATGCACTTGTATTATCAACAACAATCGCACCGCGTTTTGCTGCTTCTGGCGCTAATTGTTTCGATACAGATCCACCAGCACTAAATAGTGCGATATCTACTCCTTCAAAGCTTTCAGGAGTTGCCTCTTGAACTGTAAATTCTTCGCCTTTAAATACAAGTTTCTTACCTGCAGATCGTTTAGATGAAAGTAACGTTAACTTCCCAATCGGAAATTCTCGTTTCTCTAAAGTATTTAACATTTGTTCACCAACTGCGCCGGTTGCTCCAACTACAGCGACATGAAAAGTTTTTTGCTTTTCCATCACTATGCCCCTTTCTAGATACCAATCCTTCTATAACTTAGAATCAGAAGGAGTATACAATACCCCTTCTAATCTTAATAACGTTAATTTTATCATATTCTACAGTAAGAATGATGGTTTCATCAAAAATTGTCCGTTTTTTTTCGTTTTTTAATTCATATATCTGAATTTTTCTACGACCACCGGTTGCAATTGCTTTCCTTGCAGTGCTTCTAATACTGTGTCTTCCAGCAGCTCCATGCGAGCTACCATTGAGTTGGGTTTTTTCTCTGGTGCATCTTGACCGAATGGAACGAAGTAGATGTTTTTTGTTGCCATTAGGCGCATGAGATTTACCCCATTTAATCCTAATGCATCATTCGTCGAAACCGCCAATACGACAGGCTTGCCATTTCTTAACGTCGCTTTTGCTGCCATTAGTACTGGAGAGTCTGTCATTGCATTTGCAAATTTACTCATAGAATTTCCTGTTAAAGGAGCGATTACCATGCAGTCTAATGGAATTTTAGGTCCAAGTGGCTCTGCTCCAACAATTGAATTAATTGCTTTAAAACCTGTTATTTCTTCAATTTTCTTAATCCACTCTGCTCCTTCTCCAAATCTAGTATTTGTTGATTGAACAGTGTATGAAACAACGGGACGTACTTCTGCCCCTTCAGCAATTAATTTTTCTAAGTGCGGCATAACTTCCTCATACGTACAATGTGAACCCGTAAATCCGAAACCAATTCGTTTCCCCTTCAAACTCATTTCTTTTCCTCCTCCTTTGCAATTGCATCTGCTGCTAATAACTGAGAAAGAACATTTGCTAAAATTTGCCCAGCCGTTTTGGGAGCAACAATACCTGGTAATCCAGGTGCTAGCAACGCTTTGACTCCTCTTTTTTCCGCATATCTAAAGTCAGTACCGCCTGGTTTAGAAGCTAAATCAATCACTAACGTATGAGCTGGCATTTTTGCAATAACATTCGCTGTTACAACGAGGTGCGGAATTGTATTGATTACAATATCGATATTTCCTACTTCTTTCTCTATGTCTTGCATATGAAAAGGAGAAAACATCATTTCTGTAATACGTGCAATATGTTCAGATCGTCTTGCTCCAACTTTGACATGGGCTCCTAATGATTGAAATGCTCTCGCAACACTCATTCCTGTTCTACCAAATCCTAGAACCATTACATTGGACCCATGAATTGTATAGTCGGTATGTTGAATTACCATCATTAATGTACCTTCTACAGTTGGAATAGAATTGTATATTGCCACATCATCACGATCAAATAATTTAACAAGTTTTCGGTTCGTAGTAGATACGAGATTTTCCAAGTAAGGTGTACCAATACCCGAATATATAGTAAAGTGTTCTGGTGTATTTTCAATTTGTTCTTTCGTTATTGAAACTTTTTCATTTGAAAAAATAGTATCTACTTCTCCTTTGGCATTTGTACCTGCAACCGGCAAAATAATTGCGTCTACAGAAGTGAAATCTAAATTTTGTATACTTTCTTTTGCTGCCCCTGTGAAACCATGATCTAACTGATCAAACCCTATCAAAGAAAGTTTCGCATCCAATTCAACTAGCTTACGAATTACTTCTAGCTGCCTTGCATCTCCTCCTATGACAGCAATATGCATCTCAGTCAACATTCCCTAATTCACCTTCTTTTTCTGTCATTTATAAGAAAAGTGCCTACTTTTTCTTTTTCCTCCACATCATATGTAATGTACGAGTTTATGGTGATTGAAAATCCAAATGCACATATGATTTATCAGGTTTCTATGTAGATACAAAAAAAGATGACCAAAATGGCCATCCTTCACTCCGAATTTGAACGATCTATACTATCACAAAGAAGCATATCATGTCCGACTTTCTTTATTTGACTCCATGCCACCCTTACTTCTTGTGGTTCCTTTTTAAAACCTCCCCACTTCCCTACAGGTATTATAAGTGTTTGTATTTGTCCGTCTTTCTCATTAATCTCTAAATCCATATAACCTAAGACTCCCATTTTTTCCGCTTTTTCTATATCTACAACCTCTTTACCACTTAATTCACTTAATCGCATACATACTCCACTCCCACTACTGAATTTTTCATTTGCATTGTCTATAATTAGTACCTATTCTATATGTATAAAAAAAATAACCTTCTCTCATTTAAAAAGAGAGAAGGTTATTATCAGATACATCATAAAAATCGATTATAGTTTTATTCCTTTTGGAAGTTTTCCATCTGGACTAATAAGTGCCGCAGAGAATTCATCAGTAAACATGTTGCGAATTAATCCGTCCACATTTTCTTTTGTTACAGTGTTTACACTTTCAATAATCTCATCAAGTGAACGATGTTTACGAAGAAGCAATTCATTTTTACCGTTACGGCTCATACGGCTATTTGTACTTTCTAAACTTAACATTAAGTTTCCTTTTAATTGCTCTTTACTATTCATAAGCTCTTTTTCTGTAATACCTGTATTTTTCAATGTCTCTAATGTTTCTTGCATTGTTTCATACAGTGTATCTAATTGTTGGCTACCTGTTCCACCGTAAAGTGTTAACATACCTGTATCTTCATAAGAAGAGTGGTAAGAAAATACCGAGTAAGCTAATCCACGTTGCTCACGTACTTCTTGGAATAAACGGCTACTCATGCTACCGCCTAAAACATTATTTAATACAATTAAGTTATAAATATCTTCGTGTCCCATTTGTAAACCTTTATATCCTAGACATAAATGAGCTTGTTCCGTTTCCTTTTTACGGGCTACCTTATTAAAATGGAAAATTGGGCTATGTACTTGTTCACGGTTTGTTGTTCCTTCATAACTACCGAAATATTGCTCCACTGTTTGTAAAAATGCTTCATCAATATTTCCTGCAACTGATACAACTACATTTTCAGGTGTGTAATGATCTTTTATATATTGACGTAACGTATCACCTGTAAACGTATTAAGCGTTTCTTCTGTTCCTAAAATAGGATATCCAAGTGGATGCGTTTCATATGTTGCTTTCGTTAACATATCATGCACAATATCATCTGGCGCATCTTCGTACATTTTAATTTCTTCACATACGACATTCTTCTCTTTTTTCAGTTCTTCCTCATCAAATGTTGAATTAAAGAACATATCTGCTAAAACATCTAAAGCATATTTAGCATGCTCATCTAATACTTTTGCATAGTAACAAGTATATTCTTTTGAAGTAAATGCATTCACTTGACCACCAATGCTATCAAATGATTCTGCAATCTCTCGTGCACTACGTGTCTCTGTCCCTTTAAAGAACATATGCTCTAAAAAGTGAGAAATCCCATTATTTTTTTCATTTTCATTTCTTGATCCCGCATGGATCCAAATACCAATTGCAACCGATCTTACAGTTGGTATATTCTCCATAACTATTCTTACACCATTTTTACAAGTATATTTTTTAATCAAAAACTTTCCTCCTACTGCCAGTTTCTCTAAATAAAACGCTATTATTTAATGATAACAAGTTTAAGGATGAATGTCATGCAAATGTATTTAATCCACACGTTTTTCATCCAGTAATTCAGTTATATTCCCCACTTTATATCCTTGTTCCTTCAATTTTGTAATCATTATATCTAAAGCCTCTGCTGTAGACGAAGTAGGATGCATTAATATGATAGCACCTGGATGTATTTTTCTCATTACTCTCTGCAATAGTACATCTGGCTCAGGTCGCTGCCAATCAATCGTATCTACAGTCCACATAATCGTTCCCATTTGAAAATCATCTGCAATCTTTACGACTTCATCTCGAAAGCTTCCACTCGGCGGGGCAAACCATCTTACTTTTTGATTCGTTGCTACTTCTATCATTCGATTTGTTTTTTGTAACTGATCTCGTATTTCATCTGAGGATAACGTTTTCATATTAGGGTGTGTGTATGAGTGATTTCCAACTTCTTGTTTTGCATCGACAATCATTTTTGCAAACCGCAAATTTTCTTTCACCCAACGTCCTTCTAAAAAGAAAGTGGCCTTCACATCATGCTTTTTCAAGATTTCTAATATGCGAGGCAAATACTCATTTCCCCATGCCACATTTATTGTTAATCCTACCATCTTTTTATTTGGATGCCCTCTATAAATTGGAGCTGGTGATAAATCTTCCAAATGAACACTCGGTGAGACTTCTTTGAATTCAAGATATTTTTGATCAAATTCCTTTAGCTTCTTCATATTATTATACGATGCTTCAATATCCACTTGTCTTCCATTATATCCAGGTGTTGCCTTCCATATTTTATCAATCATCGCATTTTGAGGTGCAATCTCATACTGTTTTGCATGCTTTTGAATTTCTTCATGCAAGTTATCTTGTGCAAAAACAGAATAAGAGCCTAAACTGACATATAAAGAAAATATACATATGTATGCCAATATACGAACTTTCATATAAACCCTCCCAAATTAACTATATAAAAACATTTTCTTCTTATCTTTGTTAATTTGAGCGTTATAATGAAAACTATACCTATACCGACATAAAAATATATGAACATCATGTTTTTTACATAACAAAAAAAGCCAGTTTAACTGGCTTTTACTTATTGCTGCTCTTGTTTGTCTTCTTCTTTAGCAGCTTCTTTTTCTTGCTCTTCTTTTAGCAATACTTTTCTAGATAGATTTACGCGACCTTGCTTGTCAATCTCGATAACTTTAACTGTAATTACATCACCGATTTTCACAACGTCTTCTACTTTACCTACACGCTCAAGTGCAAGTTCAGAAATATGAACTAATCCATCTTTACCGCTGAATAATTCAACGAAAGCACCGAATTTCTCAACACGTTTCACTTTTCCTTCGTAGATCTCACCTACTTGTACTTCGCGAACGATATCTTCGATAATCTTCTTAGCTTTGTCGTTCATTTCTTGATTTATTGATGAAATGAATACTGTACCATCTTGCTCGATGTCAATTTTAACACCAGTTTCTTCAATAATCTTATTGATTTGTTTACCGCTTGGTCCAATAACGTCACGGATTTTATCTGGGTTAATTGTCATTGTAATAATCTTTGGAGCGTAAGCTGATAATTCAGTACGTGGCTCTGCAATAACAGATAACATATGATTTAGAATGTGCACACGACCAATTTTCGCTTGTTGTAATGCCTCTTCTAAAATCTCACGTGATAAACCATCGATTTTAATGTCCATTTGCAGTGCAGTTACACCTTGTGCTGTACCTGCTACTTTAAAGTCCATATCACCTAAATGATCTTCCATACCTTGAATATCAGATAAAATTGTGTAATGCTCACCAGATTTAACCAGACCCATTGCAATACCTGCAACTGGAGCTTTAAGTGGAACACCCGCATCCATCATTGCTAAAGTACTACCACAAATACTTGCTTGTGAAGTAGAACCATTTGATTCTAATACTTCAGATACAAGGCGTACTGTGTATGGGAAATCTTTTTCAGATGGAATTACAGGCTCAAGTGCGCGCTCTCCTAGTGCCCCGTGACCAATTTCACGACGACCTGGTCCACGCATCGGTCTTGTTTCACCAACACTAAATGATGGGAAATTGTAATGGTGCATAAAGCGTTTTGATTCTTCTACACCAAGACCATCTAAAATTTGCACATCGCCTAATGCACCTAATGTACAAATACTTAATGCTTGTGTTTGTCCACGTGTGAATAAACCAGAACCGTGTGTACGAGATAAAATACCAACCTCTGATGCTAAAGGACGGATTTCGTCACCTTTACGGCCATCTGGGCGAATTTTTTCAACTGTAATAAGACGACGTACTTCTTCTTTTACAATTTTATATAAAATCTCATTTACTTGTCCTAATGTATCAGCGTCAGCTTCTTCAGCTTCGTAATGCTCAATTACACGCTTTTTCACTTCGTTAATTGCATCTTCACGTGCATGTTTCTCATGTACTTGAATTGCAGAATGCATATCCTTCTCAGCCATTTCACGTACAGCTTGATTAAGATCAGCGTCAACTTCATAAAGTTTCACTTCTGATTTCTCTTTACCTACAGCTTGTACAATCTCTTCTTGGAATGCAATTAAACGTTTAATTTCGTCATGACCAAACATAATTGCTTCTAACATTGTTTCTTCAGGCACTTGATCTGCTCCTGCTTCAACCATGTTAATCGCATCTTTCGTACCAGCTACAACTAAGTGGATATCACTTTGTTCTTGCTGTTCTACTGTTGGATTAATAACGAATTCGCCATTAATACGACCAACTGTCGCACCAGCGATTGGACCTTCAAATGGAATATCTGAAATCGATAACGCTAATGAAGAACCAAGCATAGCTGCCATTTCAGAAGAACAATCTTGATCAACACTCATTACAATGCTGACAACTTGCACTTCGTTACGGAAACCATCTGCGAATAGCGGACGAATTGGACGGTCGATTAAACGACTTGCCAAAATTGCTTTTTCACTTGGACGACCTTCACGCTTAATAAAACCGCCAGGAATTTTTCCGACTGCATATAAACGCTCTTCATAGTTTACTGTAAGTGGGAAAAAATCTACATTTTTAGCTTCTTTTGATGCAGTTGCTGTAGATAGAACCGCTGTATCGCCATATCTTACTAATACTGCTCCGTTCGCTTGTTTGGCAAGCTGACCAGTTTCAACTGTTAGCTGGCGACCAGCTAAATCTATCGAGAAGACTTGCTTTTCTTGACTCATTTAAGTACCCCTCTCAATTTAAAGTATTCAATTCTTCTATGTAAATGGATAGTATATCACAATATTCTACCTCTAGTATTGCCTAAAATTAAGTAAGCTATAAAGCGTAGAAGATATATTTTTACCTAACAAAAAAGCGGGAATATTCCCGCTTCTTTGACTATCGACGTAAGCCAAGCTTTGTGATTAATTCACGGTAACGTGTGATATCGCTATTACGAAGGTAAGTTAGTAAGTTACGACGTTTACCAACCATCTTTAATAGACCACGACGTGAATGATGATCTTTCTTGTGAGTACGTAAGTGCTCGTTTAGAGTGTTAATTTGCTCCGTTAGGACAGCAATTTGAACCTCTGGAGAACCAGTATCAGTCTCATGAGTTCTAAATTGTGCAATGATTTCGTTTTTACGCTCTTGTGTTAAAGCCATCCTATTTCACCTCCTATTAATTAAACCCCCAATTACCTAGCAAGCGTCGGTGAGTCGCAATGCCAAGCAATGGTTGTCATAAAGTACATAACATAGAATACTACTTTTCATTTGAAAAAGCAAGTATATTCTTTTCGCTCGCAAAATATTCTTGTGCTGTTTTCTTATCTTTTGCGATTTGTTCAACTAACTCATCAATGCCATTGAATTTCTTCTCTTCTCTTATACGCATATGCCACTCTACTGTAACATTTTGGTCGTATATATCTTTGTTAAATTCAAATAAGTGCACTTCAATTGATAATTGACGCTCATCTTCTTTAAAAGTCGGTTTATATCCAATATTACATACACCATCGTACCATTCATCGTGAACTTTTAATCTCACTGCATAAACACCTACAGGTGGCAATAAATACTCATCACTTAAACCTACATTAGCTGTTGGAAAACCAATTTGGCGTCCACGTTTGTCGCCGTGTATAACTGTTCCCGCTACAGTATAGGCTCTACCTAAAATAGATGGAATTTGTTCCATTTCGCCATTTCGAATTAACTTTCGTAATGCTGTAGAACTTACTTTCTCTTCTTGAAATTCAACTTTTTCAATCACAGTCTGTGTAAACTCCCCTCTTGCATGAAATGGTAAAGTCTCCATCTTTCCTTTTCCTAAACGTCCATATGAATAATCAAACCCTGCTACTACATGCTTTACATTTAAACCAATAATATAATCATCTACAAATTGTTGCGGTAATAACCCTGCAAATGATTCATCAAATTTAATCACATATAATATATCGATTCCTAAGCTTTCGACTATTTTTTCTTTATCACGCATTGGTGTAATATACTCCACATGCGCATCCTTTTTCCCTAAAACAACAGATGGGTGGGGATGAAATGTCATAACTGCACTTTTATATCCTCTGTCGTCCGCTATTTTTTTCGCAGTTCGAATTACACATTGATGTCCTAAATGAATGCCATCAAAAAATCCTAATGCCATTACAGTAGGTGGTAATTCTAATTTATTTTGTTCATGTGGATGAGTTAAATGAATAAGTTTCACGCTTGAATTCACCTTTTTCTGTAATAATCCTTCCAATAATTCATTATAGCTTTAGTTCTTGATTATTCACAAGTACTTTCATCGGCTTTAACATGCCAGGATGTTTCGGATGATGTTCATAAATTGCTAAGCAACGATCATTTTTATCAAACACTGTAATAAATGGTGCCGTTATTTCTAATTCATTCTTTAAGAACATACCATTCTTAATTTTCTCTGCTTGCTTTTCATCTACAACCATTTTTGGAAACTTACTTAATGCTTCATCAATTGAAATGAAGATAGACTCTACTGTTCCATTTTGCACGTTTTCTTCAATTTCTTCAAATGATATGCAATCTTCTAATAAAAATTCACCAGATGCCGTTCTTACAAGGTGAGACATATGTGATGGGAAACCAAGTTTCTCCCCAATCATTACCGCTAACGTTCTTACATATGTTCCTTTACTACACGTTACACGGAAACGGAATGAAATATTTTCTCCTTCAAAAACTTCACGATCATCAAGTAATACGAACTCATGAATCGTAATTGTACGAACTGGACGTTCCACCTCTTGTCCTGCTCTTGCATATTCGTATAATTTTTTCCCGTTTACTTTTACAGCCGAGAACATTGGTGGCTTTTGTTCAATCGTGCCTGTTAATTCAGCAAGAACTTTTTCTATTTCCTTACGAGTAATAGCACGATCTATATTTTTCGTTTCAACAACCTCACCAGAAGCATCTTCAGTTGTCGTTGAAAATCCTAATGTTACTTCACCTTCATATGTTTTCGTTTCACTTGTTAAAAATTGTGCAATTTTTGTTGCTCTTCCGACGCAAATTGGTAATACTCCTGTTACATCTGGGTCTAATGTTCCCGTATGACCAATTCTCTTTTCTCTCAATACCTTTCTTAATTTAAATACACAATCATGTGATGTCATGCCTTTTGGCTTATGTAATAATACTACACCTTCCATATATGTTCACCTCATCATAATTCTTTCGTAGTAAATATCCAAAACTTATTTTGCATTGAAAAAATGGATAGACAAATGTCTATCCATTATTCTTCACGTTTACCGTCTTTATTAATTTCATGTAAAAGTGTATCAATTCGATGACCATATCCGATAGACTCATCAAACTCAAAGGTAATTTCCGGTGTTTTACGAAGACGAATACGTTGGCCAATTTCTGAACGAATAAAGCCTTTTGCCTTCGCTAAACCTTTTAACGTATTTTCTTTCTGTTCTTCGTCACCTAAAACAGAAATATATACTTTGGCAATTTGTAAATCACCACTCACTTGTACATCTGTTACTGTAACAAATCCGATACGTGGGTCTTTAATTTTACGACTAATGATGTCGCCTAATTCTTTTTTCATTTGCTCGCCTACACGGTTTGCACGTAATTTCATAACTCTTCACCTCATTCAATACCATTCCAATTGTGTTATCGTACGTTCAATTTCAGGAAATGAATCGATGTACTCCAGTACACGATTCATTTCTTTTTCACAGATAACACGATTTGAGGATACGGAAACAATCGCAATTTCTGTACGTTGCCATACATCTTGATGCCCAACTTCAGAAACAGCTACATTATAGCGCTGTTTCACACGAGTTAGCACTCGTTGCAAAATTGCCCGTTTCTCTTTTAAAGAATGTACATCGTAAATCATACACTCGAATGAGAGTGAAGCGACAATCATCGCTTCACTTCTTCCATAACGTATGCTTCAATGATGTCCCCTTCTTTAAGGTCATTATATCTCTCAATTGTAATACCACACTCATAGTTTTGTGCAACTTCTTTTACGTCGTCTTTGAAACGTTTTAACGTATCAAGTTGTCCTTCGAAAATTACTATACCATCGCGGATAATACGAACGCCACTATCGCGTGTAATTTTACCGTCAATTACGTAACAACCTGCAATTGTTCCAACTTTTGTTACCTTGAATGTTTGACGAACTTCCGCTTGACCGATTACTTTTTCTTCGAATTCTGGATCAAGCATACCTTGCATTGCTAATTCAATTTCTTCGATTACTTTGTAGATAATGCGGTGTAAGCGAACATCAACGTTCTCTAATTCAGCTGTACGCTTCGCGTTCACATCCGGACGTACGTTAAATCCAATTACAATTGCATTAGATGCAGAAGCTAAAATAATATCAGATTCTGTAATCGCACCTACACCAGTGTGAATGATTTTAACTTTTACGCCTTCAACATCAATTTTACGAAGTGATGCTGCCATCGCTTCAACAGAACCTTGTACGTCTGCTTTTACGATTAAGTTGATTTCTTTTACATCGCTCTCTTGGATTTGTTGGAATAAATCTTCAAGGCTTAATTTAGATTTCTCACCACGTTGTGCAACTAACGCTTCTTGTGCACGTGATTCACCGATTTGACGAGCTTTCTTCTCATCAGCGAATGCCATGAAACGATCTCCAGCCTGTGGTACTTCATTTAAACCTGTAATTTCAACAGGAGTTGATGGACCAGCAACTTTTACACGACGACCAATATCACTTACCATTGCACGAACACGTCCGAATGAAGTTCCAACAACAATTGGATCTCCAACTCGAAGCGTACCGTTTTGAACTAATAATGTCGCGATAGTTCCTTTACCTTTATCAAGCTGTGCTTCAATTACAGTACCCGTTGCATAACGATTTGGGTTTGCTTTATATTCTTCTACTTCACTTACAAGAAGAATCATCTCTAGCAAGTTGTCAATGCCTTCGCCTTGAATTGCAGAAATTGGTACGAAAATTGTGTCTCCGCCCCAAGCTTCTGGAACTAATTCATATTCTGTTAATTCTTGCATTACACGATCAGGATTCGCCGCTGGTTTATCCATTTTATTCACAGCAACAATAATTGGTACTCCAGCTGCTTTTGCATGGCTAATCGCTTCAACTGTTTGTGGCATAACACCGTCATCAGCTGCAACAACAAGGATTGTAATATCAGTTACTTGCGCACCACGAGCACGCATTGTTGTAAATGCCGCGTGACCAGGCGTATCTAAGAATGTAATTTTCTTATCATTTACTTCAACTTGGTATGCACCAATATGCTGAGTAATTCCACCAGCTTCGCCAGCAGTTACTTTTGAATTACGAATAGAGTCAAGTAATGTTGTTTTACCATGGTCAACGTGTCCCATAATCGTAACAACAGCTGGACGCTCTTTTAAGTTTTCTTCATCATCTTGCTCATCCATGAATGTTTCAAACTCAGTTTCACTTACCACTATTTCTTCTTCTACTTCAATACCGTAATCAGTAGCGATTAACTCAATTGTATCTTTATCTAAATCTTGGTTAATTGTCGCCATAATTCCTAGCATGAAGAGCTTTTTAATAATTTCAGATGGCTCTTTGCTTAACTTTTTAGCAAGTTCACCTACTGTAAGGCTTCCAGAGAAAGTAATTTTATCTGGTGTTTCTACTATTTGTGTTTGTTGTCTTCCAGCAAAGTTATCTTGACGTTTGTCTTCATTTCCTTTGCCTTTTTTCTTTTTCTTATTGCTGTTCTTTTTACTGCGAACAACTTTCTCTTCTACTTCAAACTCATCTGCAACAGAAGGTTTTTCCGCTCCAGTGTTATATTCATTATCTAATTTATTTACTACTTCGTCTTCTAACATTGTCATATGATTCGAAACCTCGATATTCATCTCTTTAAGTTTTGTCATAAGATCTTTACTTGAGATATTATTTTTTTTTGCATATTCATGTACTCGAATTTTACTCATACCTTCACCCCCGGTAATTTGTATCGAGCATGCTACGTAGCTTTTTCGCAAAGCCTTCATCTAACACAGCTACAACGACTCGCTCGTCTCTCCCAATCGCATGCCCTAATTGTTGTCGATTTTCGACTTTTTTCATTGGTACGTTGTAGTACGTCGTTTTATCAGTGATACGTTTAGTAGTGTTCGCTGACGCATCTTCAGAAAGCAATACGAGCTTTGCTTTACCACTTCGTACTTCTTTTAAAACGAGTTCTTCACCCGAAATGATTTTTCGAGCGCGATTTGCTAGTCCTAAAAACGATTTCCAATCGGACACTTATTTCGACTCCTTCTCAACAAGCTCAAGAAGCTCTTCGTACAGAGAACTGTCGATTTTCGCTTTTAGATGATGTTCCAAAATGTTTTTCTTTTGGGCTTGTATAATGCATTCTTTATCTTTTGACAAATATGCACCTCGTCCTGATTTTTTTCCAGATAAATCAATAGACACTTCGCCCTCTTTGGAACGAACAATGCGAACCAGCTCTCGTTTTGATTTCATCTCTTGCGTCGCAATACATTTTCGTAACGGAACTTTTCGATTGCTCATACTCATCACCTCTATTCGATTTCGTCTTCAACTGAATCGAATCCGAATGCGATTACGCTATCTTCTTCTGTAACAATTCCAAGTTGTTTCGCATCAGACTCACTTTTAATATCAATTTTCCAGCCTGTTAATTTAGCTGCAAGACGTGCATTTTGTCCACGCTTACCGATAGCTAACGATAGCTGGTGGTCTGGAACAACAACAGTTGTTGCTTTTTCATCTTCATCTACAAGTACTTTAACAACTTGTGATGGGCTTAAAGCATTTGCAACATATTCAACTGGGTCATTTGACCAGCGAACGATGTCAATCTTTTCACCTTTTAGTTCATCTACAACACGTTGTACACGTTGTCCTTTCGGTCCTACGCAAGAACCAACTGGATCAACATCAATGTTTTCTGCATGCACAGAGATTTTAGAGCGATCTCCTGCTTCGCGCGCTACAGAGCGAATTTCTACAGTTCCATCATAAATTTCTGGAACTTCCATTTCGAATAAACGTTTTAAAAGACCAGGATGTGTACGTGATACGTAAATTTGTGGTCCTTTTGTTGTCTTTTCTACTTTTGTAATAAATACGCGAATACGATCATGTGGCTTATATTGCTCATTTGGCATTTGCTCACTTACAGGTAATAAAGCTTCTACTTTGCCTAAGCTTACGTAGATGAAACGAGCATCTTGGCGTTGTACAATACCAACCATAATGTCTTCTTCACGATCACTAAATTCTGAGTAAATAACACCACGTTCTGCTTCACGAACTCGTTGTGTTACAACTTGTTTTGCAGTTTGCGCTGCAATACGACCAAAATCTTTTGGCGTTACTTCAATTTCTAGTACGTCGCCATCTTGGTAGTTTGGATTAATTTGTCTTGCCTCTTCTACAGAGATTTCAAGACGTGGATCAAACACATTATCAACAACGTCCTTACGTGCTAAAACTTGAATTGTTCCCACTTCTGGGTTAAAGCTCACACGAACGTTTTGTGCTTGGTTAAAATTGCGTTTATAAGCAGAGATTAATGCTGCTTCAATCGCATCAATAATAATATCTTTACTAATACCTTTTTCTGACTCTAATACGAGCAAAGCATCTAACAACTCAGTGCTCATGAAGATCCCCCTTCTTACTAAAACGTAACAGCAAGTCGCGCATTTGCAACTTTATCCATTGGAATTTGGATTTCTTTTTTACGTGTTTTAATTGTTAATAGTAGTGTAATTGTAGTACCGTCGTAGGAAAGTAACTTTCCTTCAAACATCTTTTCGCCATCAATTGGCTCATATGTTTTAATTGCCACTTGTTTTCCTACCGCTTGCTGGAAGTCTTTCTCTTTCTTTAATGGGCGTTCTGCTCCAGGAGATGATACATCCAAAAAGTAAAGGTGAGGAATTGGATCCTCTTTATCTAAAGCTTCGCTTAAACGTTCACTTACCGCACCGCATTCTTCAATGTCGACTCCCTTTTCAGAATCGATGAATACGCGTAAGAACCAGTCTTGTCCTTCTTTCACATACTCTACATCTACAAGTTCAAGATTTAACTCTTCAACGATTGGCTGCGCAAATGCTTCTACAACTTCTGTGACTTTCTTATCCATAAACAGCCTCCTTCCTGCCGCCATGTACCATTTACAAGAAAAGATCCCGTTCACAAAGACGGTCTATCTTATTCTTTCTCGTTAGCTAACAAAAGCCCCTGCCGTTAAGCAGGGAATATCTGTCTTAGTATTACCAAATTTAAGAAGTAAAACTTGTAACAAAATATGTATATACGACAGAAATGTCTTTACTATCTACATGAATAAAATGTAGATAGTAACACGAAAGAGTGGGTTTCCCCACTCTCTTTTTCACAAAATATACATGACATGGTTATCTCGGTTTATAGTATACCATAGCAAATATTGATTTGCAAAGACTTTTCCTACCTATTAGAACAGTGATAATTGGTTTTGATCTGGCAAATCTCCTAAACAACCTTGGCTATCTAAATACTCAATAATTGTTTTCGAAACCTTACTTCGCTGCTGTAAGTCTTCTTTTGATAAGAAGTCTCCATTTTTGCGCGCTTCTACAATACTTAAGGCTGCGTTCGTACCAAGACCAGGCACTGCATTAAATGGAGGAATTAAAGTATCCCCATCAATAATAAACTCAGTTGCATGCGAGCGGTATAAATCGACCTTTTGGAATGAATATCCACGCTCACACATTTCCAGTGTCATTTCTAGTACTGTTAATAAACTCTTCTCTTTCGGCGCTGCATCCAATCCTTTTTGAGCAATTTCATCAATTTTTACACGTATGGATGCTGAACCTTTCGCCATCGCCTCTACATCAAAATCATCTGCACGGACTGTAAAATATGCCGCATAGAATAAAAGTGCAAAATGTACTTTAAAGTATGCGATACGCACAGCCATAAGTACGTAAGCAGCCGCATGGGCTTTAGGGAACATGTATTTAATCTTCTTACATGAATCAATATACCAACCTGGCACATTATTACCTTTCATGTCATCTTCCCATTCTTCTGGTACACCTTTACCTTTACGAACCGACTCCATGATTTTGAAGGCTAATGATGGATCTAAACCTTGATAGATTAAATATACCATGATGTCATCACGACAACCGATAACTTCACTCAGCGTACATGTACCGTTATAAATTAACTCATTTGCATTACCAAGCCATACGTCAGTACCATGTGACAGCCCAGAAATTTGGACCAATTCTGAAAATGTCGTTGGTTTTGTCTCTTCTAACATCTGTCTTACGAACTTCGTACCGAATTCCGGGATACCAAGTGTACCTGTTTTACAGTTAATTTGTTCTTCCGTTACCCCTAACGTTTCTGGACCAGAGAAAATTTTCATTACTTCTGGATCATCCGTTGGGATTGTTTTCGGATCAATACCACTTAGATCTTGTAACATACGAATAACGGTCGGATCATCGTGTCCTAGTATATCAAGTTTCAATAAATTATCATGAATCGAGTGGAAGTCAAAATGCGTTGTTCTCCACTCAGCACCAATTGAATCAGCAGGAAACTGTATTGGTGAGAAATCAAAGATATCCATGTAATCTGGCACAACGATAATACCACCTGGATGCTGTCCAGTTGTACGTTTTACCCCTGTACATCCCGCTACTAAGCGATCAATCTCTGCATTTCGAATTGTTAAATTGTGATCATTTGCATAACCTTTTACATATCCATAAGCGGTTTTTTCCGCAACTGTACCAATCGTTCCAGCACGGTATACATAGTCTTCACCGAACAGTACTTTCGTATAGTTATGGGCACGTGGTTGGTATTCCCCGGAGAAGTTCAAATCGATATCGGGTACCTTATCTCCTTTAAATCCAAGGAACGTTTCGAATGGAATATCATGTCCATCTTTCACATATGCCACATTACATGTCGGACAATCTTTATCTGGTAAGTCGAAACCAGAGCCTACGGAACCATCATTAAAGAATTCAGATTGCTTGCACTTTGGACAGACATAGTGTGGTGGTAATGGGTTTACTTCTGTAATTTCCATCATCGTTGCAACGAACGATGAACCTACCGAACCACGCGAACCTACTAGATATCCGTCGACTAACGATTTTTTCACAAGCTTATGTGAGATTAAATAGATAACGGCAAATCCATGTCCAATAATACTTTTCAATTCTTTTTCTAAACGAGCCTCTACAATTTCTGGTAGTTCTTCACCATATATACTGCGTGCCATTTTATAACTCATATCACGTGTTTCATCATCGGCACCCTCAATTTTCGGTGTATATAGATCATCTTTTACTGGACGAACATCACCAATTAATGACGCAACCTTTTGTGTATTCGTCACAACAACTTCTTTCGCTTTGTCTTCACCTAAAAATGAAAAACACTCTAGCATTTCATCAGTTGTACGGAAATGTACTGGCGGTAATGAATGTCGATTTAACGGATTGGCTCCGCCCTGCGAACTGACTAAAATTTTACGATACATTGCATCTTCTGGATCTAAGTAATGCACGTTCCCTGTAGCAACAACTGGTTTATCTAACGTCTCGCCTAGTTTTACTAAGTTAGAGATAATTGTTTTTAATTGTCCCTCATCTCGAACGAGTTCACGCTCTACTAAATGACGCAACACCTCTGGAGGCATTACTTCAATGTAATCATAAAACTGTGCAATTTCTTCTACCTCTTCAGGAGCTTTTTGCATCATTGCCTCAAACACTTCACCTTTATCACAAGCCGTTCCTACTAAAATTCCTTCACGATATTTTTTTAATAGTGACCTCGGTACTCGTGGTACACGGTAAAAGTAATTAAGGTGAGAATATGAAACAAGTTTATATAAATTTTTCAATCCAACATCTGATGTGGCAAGTAACGTCAGATGGCTTGGACGGCCACGCTTATACGCATCCCCTTGCCCCATACTATCATTTAATTGATCGTGATATTCAAATCCCTTTTCAATTACGTCTTTCAACATTTTCACAAGTAAATATCCCGTCGCTTCTGTATCATAAATCGCACGGTGATGTTGCGTTAATTCAATATCAAGTTTTTTACACATCGTATTTAATCGGTGATTTTTCATTTCTGGGAATAAGAATCGTGCAAGTTCTAACGTATCAATAACAGGGTTATTCGTTTTTTCTAACCCAGCCTTTTTAAAACCTACGTTAATAAATCCCATATCGAAGCTTGCGTTATGGGCAACAAGGGTATGGTCACCCATCCATTCCTCAAACTTTTTAAACACTTCGTCCACTTCTGGTGCATCAGTTAACATATCATCTGTAATACCTGTTAATTCAATAATCGTCGCTGATAATGGTTGATGTGGGTTTGCAAAAGATTCAAAACGATCAATGATTTCGCCACCCTTTACTTTTACGGCAGCCAACTCAATGACTGTATCGTATACAGCTGATAAACCTGTCGTCTCAACGTCGAAAACAACATACGTTTCCTCCGCAAGTAAACGATGCGCTTCGTTATACGCTATCGGTACACCATCATTAACTAAATTCGCTTCTACACCGTATATAACTTTAACTCCAGCCTTTTTCCCCGCAGAATATGCCTCCGGGAACGACTGAGCCACAGCATGGTCTGTAACCGCAATAGCTTCATGTCCCCATTTACCAGCTTGGGCAACAAGCCTAGAAACAGGAGTAACAGCATCCATTTGGCTCATGGGAGTGTGAAGATGAAGTTCTACACGCTTTTCGCCTTCTGGCGCTTTATCTTTACGAGACGGACCTGTTATTTCATTAATATCATTCGCAATCATTACTAAATCTCGAACAAATGTATCGTTTTGAACTGAACCACGGGCTTTCACCCACATTCCTTTTTTCAAGGATTGCAGCATTGGAATATCTTCTTTGTCACGCGAGAACATTTTGATCATAATAGAATCCGTATAATCCGTTATTTTTAAAGTTAATAACGTACGTCCACTACGAAGCTCTTTTGTCTCTACATGGAAGACATATCCTTGAACCGTTTTTCTTCTTTCTTCATCTTGAATTTCTCGCATCGGTGTAATCTCTTCATCTGGCTTAATAAGATACCCGAGTGTAATCGGTCCTTCATACACAACGCTACTTTCTTCAGCTTGCTTCTTCGCCATTTCTTCCATAGCTTGTATAACACGCTCGCGGTCTTCTTGCTGCGTTTGCTCACGAAACTTTTGCATTTCTTCTGCATTTTGCTGTATATGTGTGTCTAACTGGAAACGTGGAAATCCAAAAGCTTCGTATTGATCCCCTACTGGTTTCGCAACGTTTTTCTTTAAAGCAGTAGACTCCAGCTCATTATTCACATTTATTAGCAACTTCACTCCATTCACCTGCGGAAGCTGTTTCTTTAAGTAAGCAAACATAGGTGAAAATGTAATTCGTTCCGTACAAAGCGGCCAATACGCCCTCACTTCTTCTTCTGTAAATTGTTTATTCTCTGTTTCTAATGCAAATGTTGTTCTTGCAATATGAGAAAATGATTGCTTAAGCTTTGTTTCTAGCAATTCATATAATTCTGTAGGCAAAATACGTGGCACTTGTAAATCAAAATGCCAACTTTTATTCGCTTTATCAATAACGAGCCTTTCAATACCACCGCCTTGTAAATATTGATTTATAAGGTCGTCTGGTATTTGCAACTGCTGGAGCAAAATTTGAAATCGCTCTTGTTGTTCATTTGTTAAAGACATAAGCACTCTCCTTCCATTTGCTATTATAAATTGAAACGTACTACAAAGAAAGATTTCTCACTTCTTCTTTTACAAAATACGTTTACAAAGAAAGAGAAGGTACCCCATTACGAGGTACCTCTTCTTATTTTAAAATATTTGCAATATATGTTTGAAGTTCTTCTACTTTTACTTCTTCAGACTCACCTGTAGCACGTACTTTCACTTCTACAATACCTTCGTCTGCTTTTTTACCAACTGTAACACGAACTGGAAGGCCGAATAAATCTGCATCTGCAAATTTAACACCTGCACGTTCTGCACGATCGTCTAATAACACTTCATAGCCTTTTTCTTGTAATGAGTTGTAGATGTTTTCACCCATTTCACGTTGTGCATCAGATTTCATATTTACTGGAATTACATGCACATGGAACGGTGCTACAGCTTTCGGCCAAACTAAGCCGTTCTCATCATTAAACTGCTCTGCAATTGCTGCCACTGTACGAGATACACCGATACCGTAACAACCCATAATAAGTGGTTGTGTTTTCCCATTTTCATCTAGGAATGTTGCGTTCATTGCTTCACTATAACGAGTTCCTAATTTGAATACATGACCAACTTCAATTCCACGTGCAAAAAGAATTGTTCCGTTTCCGTCTGGAGATTGGTCTCCTTCTTGAATAAAGCGTAAATCTGTATACTGACTTACTTTAAAGTCACGTTCTGGATTTACATTTACATAATGGAATCCTTCTTCGTTCGCTCCTGAACATCCGTTGACAATTGATGCTACAGCATGGTCAGCGATAATTTCGATATCACCTGTTACACCAATCGGTCCTAATGAACCAACTTCACAATTTAATAATTCTTTTACTTCCTCATGAGAAGCAAGCTCAACAACTGAAGCGCCGTATACATTTTTCACTTTTACATCGTTTACTTCGTGATCACCACGAACAAGTACAACTACTAATTTCTCATCTACTTTAAATACCATAGACTTAATACACTTGTCAGCTTCAATGTTTAAGAATGCAGATACTTCTTCAATCGCTTTTTGATCTGGCGTTGCAACCTTTTCAAGTGCCATTTCCGCTTCGTCACTCTTCGTATACGTAGCTACAACAGGAGCCATTTCAATGTTCGCTGCATAATCAGATGTATCAGAGTATGCAATTGTATCTTCACCAACATCAGATAATACCATGAATTCATGTGTATCTTTTCCGCCCATTGCTCCAGAATCAGCAATAACTGCACGGAAGTTCAAACCACAACGAGCAAAAATGTTAGAATATGCTTTGTATAAGCGATCGTATACTTCATCTAAGCTCTCTTGTGTAGCATGGAAAGAGTATGCATCTTTCATTAGAAACTCTCTTCCACGTAATAAACCGAAACGAGGTCTTTGTTCATCGCGGAATTTCGTTTGAATTTGATATAATGTTAACGGTAATTTTTTATATGATTTTATTTCATCACGTACAAGATCAGTAATTACTTCTTCATGCGTCGCTCCTAAAGCAAACTCACGAGCGTTACGATCTTTCATACGCATTAATTCAGATCCGTAAGAATACCAACGACCTGATTCTTGCCATAATTCTGCAGCTTGCATAGCTGGCATCAATAATTCCACAGCTCCTGCGCGCTCCATTTCTTCTCGAACGATACGTTCTACTTTGTGTAATACTTTTAACCCAAATGGTAGAAAACTATAAATACCAGAAGCATTTTGACGCATAAAACCTGCGCGAAGTAATAATTGATGACTCTTAATTTCAGCATCAGCTGGAACTTCACGTAATGTAGGACTGAATACCATACTTTGTTTCATTTATTTGCACCTCTTCATTTTACTCTTACACGCAGTAAAACCCCTCACCTCGAATTAGGTGAGGGATTTTATTCTACGGGCTCTATTTCATTATAAGTTTCATTCTATTTTACAAGAAAAACTTACGAATGTCATTCCATGTTACAACTAACATTAATAACATTAATAATGCAAAACCAATAAAGTGAACCATTCCTTCTTTTTGACGGTCAATTGGTTTTCCTCGTAACGCCTCAATTAAGAAGAAGAATAAACGGCCACCGTCTAAAGCAGGAACTGGTAATAAATTGAATAAACCAAGATTAATACTTAAAACTGCCGCTAAACTTAGTACACGCGTAAATCCATAATCTACAACTTGATCTGTTAGATTATAAATTCCTACTGGACCTGACAACTCATTAATAGAAAATTGACCAGTTACTAATTTCACAAGAGATTCAAAAATTAGTTTCGTCCATTGGTATGTTTGTTCAAATCCTGATTTAATAGAACCCATTACTGTTTTCTCTACAGGGGAATAAACACCAATTCTACCAACTTCGTCTTTTCCTTCTTTATCGAGTGTTGGCGTTACTTTCACATTAAACTGTTCATTATCACGCTTTACTTGTAACGTAATTTCTTTATCCGGATTTTCACGTACAATGTCAACAACATCTTTCCATGTACTTGTGTTTTTTCCATCAATCGCTTGAATTGTATCATTCTCTTTCAATCCAGCTTGCTGTGCTGCACTATTATCCATCACTTTTCCGACCATTGGTTTGTCAATAGGAACCCCTTGTACAAATCCAAGAATCACAAAAATAACAAATGCTAAAATGAAGTTCATTGCAGGACCCGCAAAGATTGTTAAAGCGCGTTGCCCTAATTTTTTTGAACCAAATTGTCTATTATACGGAGCAATTTGAATTTCTTCCCCCGCAGTAATAATACGAGCTTTTTCATTCACTCGGAACGTTTGAAGCTCTTCCTCGTACTCCTCATAGCCCGAAATTGTTAGATTGTGCTCCAAATCAGCTTGTTCGACTTCAATGACACGAACATTTGGATACTTTTCATATCCATCAAAAACTAATTTCACAACTTCGTCTTTTTCATTTAATACAAGGCCAACCTTTTTCCCAGGCTTTAACTCAACTGTGTCCGCATCCTCGCCAGCCATTCTTACATAGCCACCAAGGGGCAGTAATCGAATCGTATACACCGTTTCATTCTTTTCAAATGAGAATATTTTCGGACCAAAACCAATCGCAAACTCGCGGCATAAAATACCTGCTCTTTTTGCGAAATATAGATGTCCTAGCTCATGGAAAAATACGAGTGCACCGAAAATTAATATAAAGGCAATCGCTGTATTCAATTCCATAACCACCTTTGCTAAATTTGTTCCATCACAAACCGTCTTGTGGCTGCATCAATTTCCAGAATTTCCTCTAAGCTCGGACGTGCAATGACATTGTGATGGTTCATTGCTTTTTCAATGAGGTCTTCTACTGTTAAGAAACCAATTCTCTTTTGTAAAAAGGCTTCAACAGCTACTTCATTCGCTGCGTTCATTACAGCTGGCATACTTCCACCTGCTTTTCCAGCTTCATACGCAAAACGTAGACAACGGAATCTTTCTTGGTCCATTTTCTCAAAATGCAACGTCCCTATTTCCCATAAGTTTAACTGTTTTGTGTCTGAAAGAGGCAATCTATCAGGATATGTAAGTGCGTATTGAATTGGTACTCGCATATCAGGTGAACCAAGCTGCGCCATTACACTACGATCTTCAAATTCAACCATAGAATGGATAATACTTTCTTTATGTAAAACAACATCGATTTGCTCGTAAGGGATACCAAAAAGCCAATGTGCTTCAATTACTTCTAGTCCCTTATTCATCATTGTAGCAGAATCAATTGTAATTTTCGAACCCATTGACCAGTTTGGATGTCGAAGCGCATCTTCTACGGTCACATGATGCAATTCATCCCTCGTTTTATCACGGAAACTTCCACCAGAAGCCGTTATAATAAGACGAGAAATTCTTTTCTCATTTTCACCATTCAAGCATTGAAAAATAGCTGAATGTTCACTATCTACTGGAAGTAACGAAACATTATGTTTTCGTGCTGCTTCCATTACAAGATGTCCTGCAGTTACTAACGTTTCTTTATTTGCAATTCCAATTGTTTTTTTCGCCTCAATTGCACGAAGTGTTGGTAACAACCCTACGCTACCTACAACAGCATTTACTACAATCTCCGCATCTGGATGTAATGCTACTTCTAAAAGCCCTTCACTACCATATACAATTTTTGTATTACCAGAAACAGCTTGTAATTTTGAAACATCTTCCTCTCTTTGCACAGAGACGATTTGCGGAGAAAATTCTTGAATTACCTTTACTGCGTAGTCAATATTTTTCCCTACAGAAAAAGCAACGAGACGGAATTGGTCTGGGTGCGAGCGTAATACATCTAAAGTTTGTGTACCAATTGATCCGCTCGCACCTAATAAACTAATGTTTTTCATGACTCCAACCCCTCGTTCATTTATTAATTGTATTGTAATAAGAAGTAGAGAATTGGTAAAACGAATAACCAACTATCTGTTCGATCTAATATACCACCATGTCCAGGTAAAATTGTACCTGAATCCTTTACGCCATAATGACGTTTAAAAGCAGATTGTACTAAATCACCAATTTGTCCAAAAATAGAAATGATAATTGTCAGCACAATTAAAATTACTACATTCGATTCAACTGGGAAGAACGCGTTGTAAACAAGTGCCACGATAATTCCGCAAACGATGCCGCCTAATGAACCTTCAATCGTTTTATTTGGACTAATTTCTGGCCACAATTTTCTCTTGCCTAATGCTTTTCCTACGAAATATGCGCCTGAATCAGTAGCCCATATAATAAATAATGCGCAAAACACATATTTAATTCCTAATATTCTCGTTTCATTTAAATATAAGAATCCCATTGCCACATATGTCGTTGCCATCAGTAAAAATGAAGCATTATCAAAAGTAAATGTATTCTTAGAAAGGACTGTATATGATAAAAGTAATAAAACAATCACAAATGTGATTTCCAATTTACCTAATCCAATCCATGTAAACAGTTCTGATGCACTACTTGGAATTAAAAGAATCCACAATAATACTGCAGCTAAAACTGTCGGTACTGAAATAAGCGTAAGCTTATTCATACGAATTAATTCATATAAACCTATAGAAGCAAGTGCATACACTAAAACCGTAAAAGGCACGCCACCGTATATTACGATGGGAATGAATAGCGCGGCAGCAACCACTCCAGTAATAATTCTCTGTTTCACTACCAAACCCTCTCTTTCTACACGCCTCCGAATCTGCGCCCTCTATGTTGAAAGTCAGTAATTGCATTTAGCAAATGTTCTTCTTTGAAGTCTGGCCAATACACGTCTGTAAACCAAAACTCCGAATACGCAATTTGCCATAACATGAAATTACTAATACGTAGCTCTCCGCTTGTTCGGATTAACAACTCTGGATCAGGTAAAGAACTCGTCATTAAGTAGGAAGAAAGCATTTCTTCACTTACCTCTTCAGAACGAATTTTTCCTTCCTCGTTATCTTTCATCATATGTTGCACAGCAGAAACGATTTCATCTCGACTTCCATAGTTTAACGCGAAATTAAGAATTAATCCCGTATTCTCTTTCGTATCTTCCATGGCTTTCTCCATCGCTCTGCGTGTATGCGTAGGAAGACGATCTTTTTGCCCTATTACTCGGACTTGTACGTTTTCTTCAATCAATTCTGGTAAAAATGTACCTAGAAATTCTTCTGGAAGCTTCATTAAATAATCAACTTCCTTTTTCGGTCTTTTCCAGTTCTCAGTTGAAAAAGCATAGAGAGTTAACACTTTCACATTAAGTTTACTTGCAAATTTTGTAATTTTCTTTACAACTTGCATACCTTCATGATGTCCCGCAATACGAGGCATTGCTCTCCTCTTTGCCCATCTTCCATTCCCATCCATAATGATGGCAATATGTTCTGGGATATATCCTTTTTTCACTTCTTCAACGAGATGATCAAACGATGTGTCCTTTTTACCTTTAAAAAAAGGAAAGTTTTTAAACATCATTCATACCCTCCAACAAGCAGACGTATGCCTAAAAGTGTAAAAAGACCCCCTTAAGAAGAGGGTCATATTTGCGAAGTAATCGCTATTACACTTCCATGATTTCTTTTTCTTTGTTTTTTGCGATTTCGTCAACTTTTGCAATATATTTATCTGTTTCTTTTTGGATATCTTCAGTATATCCTCTTAAATCATCTTCTGTAATCTCGCCAGCTTTTTCAAGCTTCTTAAGATCATCATTTCCGTCACGACGTACGTTACGAACAGCAACTTTTGCTTCTTCAGCATATTTTTTCACAACTTTAACAAGATCACGACGACGCTCTTCTGTTAATGCAGGGAATGCAATACGAATTACAGTTCCATCATTAGAAGGGTTTAAGCCTAAATCTGCTTTTAAAATTGCTTTTTCGATATCACCGATAGAAGTTTTATCATAAGGTTGAATTACAAGTAAACGTGCTTCTGGAACTGTAATGTTCGCTAATTGCACAACTGGTGTTGGTGCACCATAGTAATCAACTTGTACCTTATCTAATACAGACGAGCTTGCACGACCAGCGCGAACTGTTGCTAATTCACGAGAATAAGCAGCAACTGCTTTTTCCATTTTTTCATTTGAAGACTTCAATACTTGTTGTCCCATATTTATTTCCCCCTTACAACTGTTCCAATATTTTCGCCTAAAACGGCACGTTTAATATTACCTTTTTCCATAACCGAGAATACAATTAATGGAATATCATTATCCATACATAGAGAAGAAGCTGTAGAATCCATTACACCTAAACCTTCTTTTAATACATCTAAGTAAGTAAGCGTTTCGTATTTCGTAGCCGTTGGGTCAATAGATGGATCTGCGCTATATACGCCATCCACATTATTTTTCGCCATTAAAATAACGTCTGCTTCGATTTCCGCTGCACGTAATGCTGCTGTTGTATCTGTAGAGAAGTATGGATTACCTGTACCTGCTGCAAAGATAACAACACGTTTTTTCTCTAAGTGACGAACTGCTTTACGGCGAATGTAAGGCTCTGCCACTTGACGCATCTCAATTGAAGTTTGTACACGAGTTTGGATTCCAATATTCTCCAAGCTATCTTGAAGAGCTAATGAATTCATAACTGTAGCTAACATGCCCATGTAATCTGCTCCTGCACGATCCATGCCCATTTCACTTCCAATTTTCCCACGCCAAATGTTACCGCCACCAACAACAACAGCAACCTCTACATCAAGTTCTGCAATTTCTTTTACTTGTTCTGCAACTGACTTAATAACAGTTGGATTAATTCCAAATCCTTGCTCTCCAGCTAAAGCTTCTCCACTTAACTTTAAAACGACACGATTATATTTCGGTTTACTCATAATGAACCTCCAATTGCTTACATCTTTATTTTAAAAAAGGGAACACAATGTGTTCCCTAATCTGTATTAGTTACTACCTTTTACTTGGTTCATTACTTCTTCAGCAAAGTTGTCTTCACGTTTTTCGATACCTTCGCCAACAGCGTAGCGAACGAATCCTTTTAATGTTCCGCCTTTAGACTCAACGAACTGACGAACTTTCATATCAGGGTTTTTAACGAATGCTTGGTCAAGTAAGCAAATCTCTTCGAAGAATTTGCCTAGACGGCCTTCAACCATTTTTGCAACGATTTTTTCAGGCTTGCCTTCGTTTAATGCTTGTTGTGTTAATACTTGACGCTCATGCTCAACTTCTTCAGCTGTTACAGCATCGCGGTCGATGTATTTAGGGTTAACTGCTGCAATGTGCATTGCTACATCTTTAGCAGCTGCTTCATCAGTAGAACCTTCAAGAACTGTTAATACACCAATACGTCCACCCATGTGTAGGTAAGCGCCGAATGCATCTGCATCAGTTTTTGATACGATTTCGAAACGACGAAGTGTAAGTTTTTCACCAATTTTAGCGATTGCTTCGTTGATGTGCTCTTCTACTGTTTTGCCGCCTTCAATTGTTTGAGTCATAGCTTCTTCAACGTTAGCAGGTTTGTTAGCTAATAAGTGAGCAGCTAGTTCTTTAATTAATGCTTGGAAACCTTCGTTTTTCGCAACGAAATCAGTTTCAGAGTTTAATTCTAAGATTAAAGCGTCGTTACCGTTTGTTTCGATGAAAGTTAAACCTTCAGCAGCAATGCGGTCTGCTTTTTTAGCAGCTTTCGCAATACCTTTTTCACGTAAGAAGTCAATTGCCTTCTCCATGTCGCCGTTAGTTTCTGTTAAAGCTTTTTTGCAGTCCATCATACCTGCGCCAGTTTTTTCACGTAATTCTTTTACCATTTGAGCAGTGATTGCCATACTTTTCATCCTCCTAAAATATGTATTTATACTTTTTATAAAGGTGTTTATACCTTAAAAAAGGTGATAAAAGGCCGAACCCCTTATCACCTTTCCAACTTTGTTACGCAGTAACAGTTTCTTCACCTTGTTTTGCTTCAAGGATCGCGTCTGCCATTTTAGATGTAAGAAGTTTTACAGCACGAATTGCATCATCGTTTGCTGGGATAACGTGATCGATTTCGTCTGGATCACAGTTTGTATCAACGATACCGATGATTGGAATGTGTAATTTGCGTGCTTCAGCAACTGCAATACGCTCTTTACGAGGGTCTACTACGAATAATGCACTTGGAAGACCTTTCATATCTTTAATACCGCCTAAGAATTTCTCAAGACGCTCTAACTCTTTTTTAAGTTGAACAACTTCTTTCTTAGGTAGTACTTCGAAAGTACCATCTTCTTGCATTCTTTCGATGTCTTTAAGACGCTTGATACGCTTTTGGATTGTTTGGAAGTTTGTTAAAGTTCCACCTAACCAACGTTGGTTAACGAAGTACATACCCGCACGAGTTGCTTCTTCTTTAATAGCTTCTTGTGCTTGTTTTTTAGTACCTACGAATAAAATGTCTCCACCTTCAGCAGCGATGTCACGCATCGTTCTGTAAGCTTCCTCAACTTTTTTCACAGTTTTTTGTAAGTCGATGATGTAGATACCGTTACGCTCTGTGAAAATGTAACGCTTCATTTTTGGGTTCCAACGACGAGTTTGATGTCCGAAATGAACACCAGCTTCAAGCAATTGCTTCATAGAAATTACTGACATAATATAGTTCCTCCTAAATGGTTTTTGATATCCTCCGTTTACTTCATCTCTAAGCGAAACTACAAACGTAGCACCAACACTTAAATCAGTAAACGTGTGTACTTTGTACTGACACCACTGCTTACTATATCATACTGAAATATTACAATCAAGTCGAAAATGCGAACAATGTAAAACTTTCTTTGTTCATACTCGAATTCTAGTATTACCAACCTTCATTTCTTTTAAGCAAAAAAGCAAAATACAATTAATAGTTTTCCCAGAAAACACGCTTATGCCACTTTTCACAAGCACCATCAATCATTGCACAAAAAAACTCTCCTCAATCGAGGAGAGTTTTTTATAAATTAGTTTGTTTTTAATTTAGCAAGTTCCTGTAGAAACTTGTCGTTTAGCACTTTAATGTATGTTCCTTTCATACCTAAAGAGCGAGACTCAATAACACCAGCACTTTCTAATTTACGTAGTGCATTTACGATTACAGAGCGAGTAATTCCTACGCGATCAGCAATTTTACTTGCAACAAGTAAACCTTCTGTTCCATTTAATTCTTCGAAGATGTGCTCAATTGCTTCTAACTCACTGTAAGATAATGAGCTGATCGCCATTTGAACAACAGCTTTACTACGTGCTTCCTCTTCGATTTCTTCTGCTTTTTCACGTAAGATTTCCATACCTACAACAGTTGAGCTGTACTCAGCAAGGATTAAATCGTCATCTAAGAACTCTTGACCTAGACGAGCTAATACTAATGTACCTAGACGCTCACCACCACCAACGATTGGTACGATTGTAGTTAAACCTTGACCAAATAATTCTCTGTTTTCTACTGGGAATGCTGTGTAAGCACTGTTCACATCCAAGTTTGAAGATGTTTCTGTAATGTTGAATAAGCTTTGTGTATATTCTTCTGGGAATTGACGTTCTGCAAGCATTTGCTTCATGCGTTCGTTTTCGATTTGTTGGTGAATTGCATAACCTAGTAATTTACCACGACGGCTAACTACGAATACGTTTGCTTCGATTACTTCACACATTGTGTCAGACATTTCTCTAAAGTTTACAGGCTTCCCTGCTGCGCTCTGTAATAACGCATTTAATTTTCTTGTTTTTGCTAATAATTCCATTTCAAAAGTTCCTCCTACATGTTACTCACATATTTTTTCATCACTTGGAAACTAGGGCGAGTCACCTGATGACACTATTACAAAATAAACTGGCTCACATCTTTATTTTTAGCAATTGATGCTAATTTCTCCTCAACGTATTGAGGGGTTATCGTTATTTTCTCTAACGTAATTTCAGATGCTTCAAACGATAAATCTTCAAGGAGCTTCTCCATAATCGTATGAAGTCTTCTTGCTCCAATATTATCTGTATCCTGATTAACTTGATAAGCAATCTCAGCAATCTTACGAATAGCTTCGTCTGAAAATTCAATTTCTATACCTTCAGTCGCTAATAATGCCATATATTGTTTAATTAACGCATTGTCAGGCTCGATTAATATTTTAACAAAATCGTCTGTCGATAATTTCGTTAATTCTACTCGAATCGGAAATCTCCCTTGCAATTCCGGAATTAAATCCGACGGTTTAGACATATGGAACGCTCCAGCTGCAACGAATAAAATATAATCCGTTTTTACTGATCCGTATTTTGTCGCAACATTCGACCCTTCTACAATTGGCAAAATGTCACGTTGCACACCTTCACGTGATACATCTACGCTATTCGACTGCTTACCAGCAATTTTGTCAATTTCATCGATAAAAATAATCCCGAGCTGTTCAGCACGATAAACAGCCTCTTGTGTAACTTCATCCATATCAATTAAGCGCTGTGCCTCTTCATTTGTCAAGAGTTTTCTTGCTTCTTTTACAGAAAGTTTACGTTTTTTTGTTTTTTTCGGCATAAAACTCCCTAACGCATCTTGGAAATTCATTCCCATTTGCTCCATGCCAGTTCCTTGTAACATATCAAACATTGACGACTGTTGCTCAGTCACTTCAATCGATACAATTTCGTCTTCAAGAAGCCCTGCAGCAAGCTTTCTCTCCACATCTTGACGTTTCTTTTCAATTTCACCATCTTCTTGTGTATCAGACGTTTGACTCGAATTTTGAGCGCCCCCAAAAAGCATCTCTAATGGATTTTTAAATCCAGATTGCTTCTCCGGACTCGGCACTAAAATTTCAACAAGACGTTGATTCGCTTGCTCTTCTGCTTTATCTTGAACTTTCACTACCATTTCTTCTTTTACAATACGAACCGATGTTTCCACAAGGTCACGTACCATCGACTCTACATCTCTACCCACATATCCAACTTCTGTAAATTTTGTAGCCTCAACCTTAATAAAAGGTGCTCCAACGAGTTTCGCCATTCGTCGTGCTACCTCTGTTTTCCCAACACCTGTCGGTCCAATCATCAAAATGTTTTTAGGTGCTATTTCATCACGTAAATTTTCAGCTAATTTACTGCGACGGTATCGATTTCTCAACGCTACAGCAACCGCTTTCTTTGCGTCTTTTTGACCGATGATGTATTGATCTAATTTTTCCACAATTTGGCGCGGAGTAAAATGTAAATGCATATAAAATGCCTCCCTTACGATTCTACAATTCTTCAACAATTATGTTGTGATTCGTATAAACACAAATATCGCCAGCAATCTCTAAACTCGCTTTCGCAATTTGTTTCGCTGTTAAGTGTTCACTTGCATATTGCTTTAAAGCACGACCTGCAGAAAGTGCATAATTCCCACCAGATCCAATTGCTAAAATACCATCATCCGGTTCAATCACTTCTCCTGTACCTGAAACAAGGAGCATAGTTGTTTTATCCATGACAATGAGCATCGCTTCTAGTTGACGTAACATTTTATCGCCACGCCATTGTTTTGCCATTTCAACAGCTGCACGCTGCAAGTTGCCATTATACTCTTCTAATTTTCCTTCAAACATTTCAAAAAGAGTAAATGCATCAGCAACTGAACCTGCAAAACCAGCTAAAACTTTACCTTGGAAAAGTCTGCGAACTTTACGAGCTGTATGTTTCATTACAACAGCATTTCCCATTGTCACCTGACCATCTCCAGCCATTGCACATTCTCCATTATGATGAACTGCAAATATCGTTGTAGCGTGGAAATTCCCCATAGAAAAAACTCCTTTATTTGTTTTTATAGCTTTTAAAGCAATTTATGCCCGCGGGTGATGCTTCATGTAAACAGAACGCAATCTTTCTTTAGAGACATGCGTATAAATTTGTGTGGTCGACAAATTCTCATGACCTAATAGCTCCTGTACAGTACGTAAATCCGCCCCTTCATCTAACATATGTGTAGCAAATGTATGCCTTAACATATGGGGACTTATTCGCATTGTCAGTGAAGCCTTTTTAATGAGTTCATTTAAAACATAACGCACTCCACGACTTGTTAGCGGTGTACCTTTCGCATTTAAAAACACCATACGAGAGTCTTCGTCAGTCTTATTAACTAACTGTTTTCTCCCATTCTCTATATAAGTAATTAAAGAATCTTGCGCATAGCTTCCGAACGGAATATACCTTTGTTTTTTTCCTTTTCCCATTACCAAAATTGTTCCCACCGCAAAGTCAATATCGGTAAGTTGTAAATTGACACATTCACTCACACGGATTCCAGTCGCATACATCAACTCTAATAAAGCTTGATTCCTTTGACCTAATGGCGTTCCCGTGTCAGAAACTTCAAATAATTCCTCTAACTCTTCAGCATATAAAAACTTTGGGATTGACAATTCTTTTTTGGGGAGTGACGCAAGTGCAAACGGATTATCTTTCCGATAACCTTCACGCATCAAAAAACGATATAAACTTCGTAAGCTTGATACTTTTCTTGCGACAGATTTACGGGCTAACTTTTCATCGTGCAACGTCGTTAAGTACAAACGAACATCCGCGTATGTAACGTCTAAAAAAGAGGATATGCCTTCTCGCTCCATAAATTGCACAAAATGTTCTAAATCATTTTGATAACTTGCAATTGTATATTTTGAATAATTTCTTTCAATTTGTAAATATCCAACGAATAATTGTAACAATTTCTTCACATTCACACAACTCACCTCAATAAAGGCTACTAAATCGTATCACAACTTAGTAGCCTTTGCAAGAAATTTAACTAAATATTTACAAAATTTTGAATTGTTTCTAAAGCGCGTGTTGCGTATGCTTCATTTCGTTCCGCTTTCTTTTTGATCTTCTTCTCTAACGGTGCAAATAGACCGAAGTTCGCATTCATCGGTTGGAAGTTTTTAGCGTTCGTTGCCGTAATGTAATTTGCCATGCTGCCCATCGCAGTTACTGACGGTAATACAACTGGCTCTTCACCTTGCACAAGACGTGCAGCATTAATTCCTGCTAATAATCCTGATGCTGCTGATTCAACATATCCCTCTACTCCAGTCATTTGACCAGCGAAGAATAAATCATCACGTTGTTTATATTGATATGTTGGACGAAGCAAATTAGGTGAATTAATAAACGTATTACGATGCATTACACCATAACGTACAATCTCTGCATTTTCCAGTCCCGGTATTAACTGTAGCACTTCTTTTTGTGGTCCCCACTTTAAATGCGTTTGGAAACCTACGATATTGTATAAAGTTCCTGCTGCATCATCTTGACGTAACTGAACAACAGCATATGGCGTTTTCCCTGTTTTTGGATCTTCCAATCCAACAGGTTTCATAGGTCCAAATACTAGCGTCTGTCTCCCTCTACTTGCCATAACTTCTACTGGCATACAACCTTCAAAGAAAATTTCTTTTTCAAACTCTTTTAAAGGCACTGTCTCAGCAGCAATTAAAGCCTCATAAAAACGGTCAAACTCTTCTTCTGTCATTGGGCAATTTAAATATGCAGCTTCGCCTTTGTCATAACGCGATTTTAAATATACTTTATTCATGTCAATACTGTCTTTTTCTACGATTGGTGCTGCCGCATCGTAGAAATAGAAATAATCTTCACCTGTTAGTTCTTTTAATTGTGCAGCAAGATCAGGAGATGTAAGTGGACCTGTTGCAATAATTGTTGGTCCTTCTGGAATTTCAGTAAGCTCTTCGTTCACTACCGTTACATTCGGATGGTTTTTTACGTATTCTGTTACTTTAGCTGCGAACTCATGACGGTCTACAGCTAACGCACCTCCAGCTGGTACAGAGCACTCATCTGCCGCACGAATAATTACAGAATCCATTAAACGCATTTCCTCTTTAATAACTCCAACTGCATTTGTTAAAGTGTTTGCACGAAGTGAGTTACTACATACTAATTCAGCAAATTTATCTGTGTGATGAGCTGGCGTTTGCCTTACCGGCCTCATTTCATATAATCTAACTTGGACACCACGTTTTGCAATTTGGTAAGCCGCTTCACTTCCTGCAAGACCTGCGCCAATGACGTTTACTACTTGTGTTGTCATATATATCACCTTTCCTTTTCTTCCCGAAAAAAATGTGAGCAGTTACGCTCACATTTGTTGTTCTTCTTCATAATCGCACGAAATACATTGTACTTGCACGCCTTTTTTCAACTTCTTCTCTACAAGCATGCCTTCACACTTCGGACATTTACGACCAATCGGCTTATCCCAAGATACAAAGTCACATTCTGGATACGTACCGCATCCATAGAAAAGGCGTTTCTTTTTGTTACTACGACGCTCAATAATTTGTCCTTCTTCACATTTCGGACAAGTTACACCGATTTCTTTCACAATCGGTTTTGTATTACGACAATCAGGGAAATTCGAACAAGCCATAAACTTCCCGTATTTACCCATTTTAAAGACCATTGGATGTCCGCATAATTCACAGTCTTCCCCAGCTGGCTCATCTTTAATTTCCACTTCACGCATTTCTTTTTCCGCTTTTTCTAAGCGCGGTTCAAATCCTACGTAGAAATCATCAACAATTTTCACCCAATTGGCATTTCCTTCTTCCACTTCATCAAGGCTTTGCTCCATATTGGCAGTAAATTCAATGTTAATAATTTCCGGGAAAAATTCTAAAATAAGTTCAATTACTATTTCACCAAGTTCAGTCGGAACGAAGCGTTTATTATCCAAGCCTACATATCCACGTTTTTGAATCGTTTCAAGTGTAGGTACATAAGTCGACGGTCTTCCAATTCCAAGTTCTTCAAGTGTTCTTACTAGACGAGCCTCTGTATAGCGCGGAGGAGGTTGTGTAAAATGTTGCTTCGGTTCTAAATCCTTCGAAAATACAGTTTCCCCTACTTCTAAAGGCGGCAACATCTTATCCTTTTCTTCAGCACCATCATCTTTCGACTCTACATACACTTTCATAAATCCTGGGAACTTTACAACCGATCCACTTGCACGGAACTGAACATTGTTATTAATGAGTCTCGCTGTCACAGTATCCATTATAGCAGACGCCATTTGACTTGCAACAAATCGCTCCCAAATCAATTTATATAATCGAAGTTGATCACGACTTAAGAAACTTTTTAGTTCCTCTGGCTTTCTCATTACCGAAGTAGGACGAATTGCCTCATGTGCATCTTGTGCATTTGACTTTTTCGTTTCTTTCTTCTTTTCTGTTCCTATGTATTCCGTACCATACGCTTCAGTGATGTAAGTACGAGCCTCTGTTTGAGCTGTTTCTGAGATACGTGTTGAATCAGTTCTCATATACGTAATAAGACCTACAGTTCCTTGTTTTCCAAGATCTATCCCTTCATACAATTGCTGTGCAAGCATCATCGTTTTCTTTGCTCGCATGTTTAACTTACGTGCTGCTTCTTGTTGCAAGGAAGATGTTGTAAACGGTAATGCAGGATTACGTTTTCGCTCTTTGCGCGTTACATTTTCAACTGAAAACGCATTGTCTTTCATCTGTTCAATTATTTCATTCACTTGCGTTTCATTCGTTAATTGAACCTTTTCCCCATCTACACCGTAAAAGCTTGCTTCAAATGTGTCTTTTCCTTTTACAAATTCTGTTTTAATTGTCCAGAATTCTTCAGGTTCAAAGCTTTGAATTTCCTTTTCACGTTCGATGATTAAACGAACTGCTACAGATTGTACACGCCCTGCACTTAATCCTTTTTTTACTTTCTTCCATAATAAAGGACTAATATTGTAACCAACAAGACGATCAAGTATACGTCTTGCTTGTTGTGCATCTACTAAATCCATATTAATTGCACGAGGATGTTTAAATGATTCTTTGATTGCATCTTTCGTAATCTCATTAAACACAACCCGACAATCTGATTCAACGTCCACATTTAACGTATTCGCTAAATGCCAAGCAATTGCTTCCCCTTCGCGGTCTGGATCGGCCGCGAGATAGACTTTCTTTGCTTTTTTCGCCGCTGATTTTAAATCTTTTAAGACGGGACCTTTACCACGAATGGTAATATACTTCGGGGTGAAGTTGTTCTTTACTTCTATCCCCATTTGACTTTTTGGCAAATCGCGAACATGTCCCATAGACGCGACAACTTTGTATTTTTTCCCTAAATATTTCTCAATGGTCTTCGCCTTAGAAGGCGACTCCACGATCACGAGGTAATCTGACATGCTAGTGCCTCCTTAAGAGGTGGATTCAAGTCTTCATTAATCTTATTGATTTCTCTTGTTTTTGTCAATCAAGAATGAATATACCATACAGTGCCAATCTACCATTTGTCAATAATTGTTTAATAAAAATTTAAAAATATAAGGTTAATTTAAAATCTCTTCCAAGATATCTTCTGCATTTCTTACTAATTTTGCGCCTTGTTGAATAAGATGATTTGTTCCCGATGCCCCCTCTATAAATATAGGTCCAGGAAGCGCAAACACCTCTCTATTTTGCTCTAACGCAAGGTCTGCAGTAATAAGTGTCCCACTTCTCGATTTCGCTTCTACAACTAAAACACCTTTACTTATACCACTAATAATCCGGTTCCTTTTTGGAAAATACCATTTTTTCGGTGCATAGTGCGGAGGATACTCTGTCAATAACAATATATATTCCTTCCACATTTCATATAAATGTCTATTTTCTTTCGGATACATAAACGACAATCCATGCCCTAATATCCCAATAGTGGGACAATGATGCCTTACTGTAATCTCATGAGACATTGTATCTATCCCTTTTGCAAACCCACTGACAATAAGCCACTCTCTTTCTAATAAAGGGTGTAAAATAAATTTCAAGCTCTCATGACCATATAATGATGGTTCTCTCGTTCCAACAACTGCTAATTTATTTACTTTATTTAGAAAATCTTTCTCTCCTTTTCCATATAAAACGAAGGGAGGGTCTTGTATTTCACGTAATAATTGTGGATAATTTTCATCCCATATCGTTATATAAAAGATACGATTTTTCTCTAAATAAGATATATATTGCGGAAGATTTGAACTTTGAAGAAATTTCACTAGTTCTGAAGATTTTTTCGAGGATATTCCAGTGTAGTGCTCCATTTGTTTTTCGTTAAAATTATATATGTTCTTTAATTCTGGATCGACATATAGTAGCCTCTCCATCGCTTTCCAATAATCTGCTAGCAAGTAATGAAGATGTAATAACCGCTCTCTTTTCATCTTGATTCTCCTTACCCATAATTTTTATTATGTAAACAGAAAAAAGTGTAAAAAGACACCCTCAAGTAAGAAGGTGTCTTTCAACAGATTAATAGTTTTTGCAAGTCTCAAATAGACCTTTTTCTTTTAAAACAGAGATTAGCGTTTCTCCCATAACTGCTGGAGTTTCAGCTACTTTAATGCCACAAGCTTCCATTGTTTTAATCTTTTCAGCAGCAGTTCCTTTACCACCAGAAATGATTGCACCAGCATGGCCCATACGTTTGCCAGCAGGCGCTGTTTGACCACCAATGAAGCCTACAACAGGTTTTGTCATATTAGCTTTTACCCATTCAGCTGCCTCTTCTTCTGCTGTACCGCCGATTTCACCAATCATAATTACAGCATGTGTTTCTTCATCTTCATTAAATGCTTTTAACGCATCAATAAAGTCTGTACCGTTAACAGGGTCTCCACCGATACCTACAGCAGTAGATTGGCCAATACCTTCTTGTGTTAATTGATGTACAGCTTCATACGTTAATGTACCAGAGCGAGATACGATACCAACATGACCTTTTTTATGAATATATCCTGGCATAATACCAATCTTACATTCATCTGGTGTGATTACACCTGGGCAGTTTGGTCCAAGTAAACGTGTATGTTTACCAGCCATATATCTCTTTACGTTTACCATATCTAATACAGGAATTCCTTCAGTAATACATACTACTAAATCAATTTCTGCATCAACTGCTTCCATAATTGCATCTGCCGCAAAAGCGGGTGGAACGTATACAACTGAAGCGTTTGCGCCTGTTGCTTTCACTGCATCTTCTACTGTATCAAATACTGGTACACCTTCAATATCAGTGCCGCCTTTACCTGGTGTTACACCACCGACAATTTTCGTACCGTATTCAATCATTTGTTTTGTATGGAATAAACCTTGAGAACCTGTAATACCTTGAACAATAACTTTTGTATCTTTATTAACTAATACGCTCATTTTTCTCCCCCGCTTTCTATTAGCCCACTAGTGAAACAATTTTTTGTGCACCGTCTGCCATAGATTCTGCTGCAACAATATTTAAGCCAGACTCATTTAAAATTTTCTTACCTAGTTCTACGTTTGTACCTTCAAGACGTACAACTAAAGGTAACTCAAGACCTACTTGTTTCGTTGCTTCAATAACACCTTCTGCAATAACATCACACTTCATAATACCACCAAAAATGTTAACGAAGATACCTTTTACATTTTTGTCAGAAAGGATAATTTTGAATGCTTCTGTAACTTTTTCAGCAGTTGCACCGCCACCAACATCTAAGAAGTTAGCTGGGTCACCGTGGTAATGTTTAATGATATCCATTGTAGCCATCGCTAAACCTGCACCATTAACCATACAACCGATATTTCCATCTAAAGGAATGTAGTTTAAATCGTATTTTGAAGCTTCAATTTCTTTTGAATCCTCTTCATCAAGATCACGAAGCTCTAAAATGTCTTTATGGCGATATAACGCATTAGAATCAAAGTTTAATTTTGCATCTAATGCCATAACTTTACCTTCACCTGTTGTAACAAGTGGGTTAATCTCAGCGATAGAGCAATCTTTTTCGATAAACGCACGGTATAAGCCCATCATAAACTTCACAGCTTGTCCTACAAGCTCTTTTGGAATATGGATGTTAAATGCAATTCGGCGTGCTTGGAAACCTTGTAAGCCTACTGCTGGATCAATATATTCTTTAAAGATTTTTTCAGGTGTTTTTTCTGCTACTTCTTCAATTTCTGTTCCGCCTTCTTCAGACGCCATTAAAACAACTTGAGAAGTTGCACGATCTAAAACTAGACCTACATAATATTCTTTTTTAATATCGCAACCTTCTTCGATAAGTAAGCGTTTTACTTCCTTACCTTCAGGACCTGTTTGATGTGTCACAAGTGTAGTTCCTAAAATGCTTTCTGCATATGTACGAACTTCATCTAAATTTTTTGCAACTTTTACTCCGCCAGCTTTGCCGCGTCCACCAGCGTGAATTTGTGCTTTCACTACACATACATCTGTTCCTAGTTCTTTCGCTGCTTCTACAGCTTCTTCTACTGTAAATGCAACCTTCCCGTTCGGAACGCTAACCCCATAGCTTCTAAGGACTGCCTTACCTTGGTACTCATGGATATTCATGGTCCCATCCTCCCCTGTTTTCCTGTTTTACTCGAAAAGTTTTTTAATGTTTAAAAAACATTACATTGCCATTGTATAAGATGATTGGCACGCTGTCTACAATAAAGTGTCAGAAAACTGAAATCGCTTTATTCTTTTTCGAAAATAGTAATGTTTATATGCCAAAATAAAAAATAAGCTGTATATTTACAGCTTATTTTTGAATCATATCTTTAATTGGCGCGAATGACTTTCGGTGTTCATCTAATACTCCATGCACTTCAATTGCCTCTAAATGTTGCTTTGTGCCATATCCCATATGTTGCTCAAATCCGTATTCAGGATACTTTTCTCCCAGTTCTTTCATCATACGATCTCTCGTTACTTTCGCAATAATAGATGCAGCTGAAATAGAAATACTTTTCGCATCACCTTTAATAATTGAGGTTTGCGGAATTGGTGTAGGAAGCTTCATCGCATCAATTAATAAATGTTGGGGTGTACAAGATAAATTTGCAACTGCATCTAACATTGCTTGTTTCGTTGCTTGGTAAATATTAATGTCATCAATAACTTGCGGTGATACAATTCCTACTCCAATTGCAATTGCTTGTACTTTTATTTCATCATAAAAACGCTCACGTTTCGCTTCACTCAGCTTTTTTGAGTCATTTAACCCTGGAATATAAAAATCCTCTGGAAGGACGACAGCTGCCGTCACAACAGGCCCAGCCAACGGGCCACGCCCTACTTCATCAATACCCGCGATATATGTGACCCCTTTTTCACGCAAAGCATTTTCATACTTGGACATTTCAAAAAAATTCTCTTTTTCTTTCTGTTCTAACTCTTTTTGTTTATACCACTTCAAAACGAGCTTTTGAACGCCTTTTCGCTCATCTTTCATTAACAGTTGAAAGCGATCATCTTCTTCATTCATAATTTCTTTCAATACATTTTCCGCTTCTTTTATCGTCATTTTTTGCATTTATACAAACTCCTTTTTAAACGTATCCAAAAAGAAAAGACGCACAAACGCACGTCTTATACTTCTTCTATTTTTTCCACATCTTCTACTTGCTCTGCAAACTCTTCCGGTGTTTCAAACGTCATTTTTCCAAGTTTGCCACCACGAAGCTCACGAAGTACAAGCTCAGATGTCTTATCATAATCAATCATTCCGCCGCCCATTAAGCAGCCTCTATTTTTTCCAATTGCATCGAATAATTCCACAATATCTTCTGGAATCTCATTTAAATTATAGCGTTCTTTCAAGCGTTCTGGATAATGTTTCTCCATAAAACGTAATGCGTAAACAGCTACATCTTGTAAATTTAAAATTGAATCTTTAATTGCACCCGTCGTCGCTAAGCGAAGACCCACTAATTGATCTTCAAATTTAGGCCACAGAATACCTGGCGTATCTAACAATTCCATTTCCTTCCCAACTTTAATCCATTGTTGAGCTGTTGTCACACCTGGACGATCTCCTGTTTTAGCAATATTTTTCTTTGCCAATTTATTAATTAATGTAGATTTACCAACATTTGGTATACCTACAATTAATGCACGAATCGCTCTCGGTCTAATACCTTTTGCAACCATTTTATCAAATTTTTCTTTAACAAGCACTTTACAAGCTGCTGCAATTTCTTTCATACCTTGTCCAGCTTGCGCGTTAATCGAAATTGCCATATGACCTTTTTCTTTAAAATATGCGATCCATTGTTTTGTTAAACGGTCATCTGCCATATCCGCTTTATTTAAAACAACAAGCCTTGGCTTATGTGTAATGATTTCATCAATCATTGGGTTTCGAGATGATAATGGTAATCGAGCATCTACAAGTTCAATTACAACATCAATTAATTTTAATTTCTCCGTTACTTGGCGTCTAGCCTTCGCCATATGCCCTGGAAACCATTGAATTACCATGTTGCCACCTTCTTTTTCATTTATTTCACAATACGTGCGTCTTCTAACGGCCAATATAACATATTAGCTTTACCAATTACTTGATCCATTGAAATCGTACCGATTGAACGGCTATCTTTACTAAAACGACGATTATCACCTAAAACAAATAATTGATCTTTTGGAACGGTTTTCTTGCCTGTCATTTCTTCAAGATTAAAATCATATGTAAGCGGTCCGTCAGCAATTTGCTTTTTCTGCTTGTCTAAATACGGCTCCTCATAAGCCTTTCCGTTAACATACAGCTTATCATTACGATACTCTATTTCATCGCCCGGTAGGCCTATAATGCGCTTAATGTAATCTTTATCTTCTGTTGCTCGAAATACGATAATATCAAATCGTTTCGGATCTCCAATGTGATAACCAATTTTATTTACAATCATTCGATCACGATCATGTAAAGTAGGTGCCATCGATACCCCGTCTACGAGAATTGGCGCAAAGAAAAACTGTCTAATAACACCAGCTAATACAACAGCAATCAAAATTGCTTTAATCCATTCCCAAAGTGAACTCTTCTCTTTTTTCATGCATTTCCCCTCCACGGTTATGTAAGCTGTTCGTATTATACCAAAATTTCATATAGATTGGAAAAAGGGAGCTTGTGCATTTACAAGCTCCCATACATGTCTTATCGAATTTCTTTAATACGTGCTTTTTTACCGCGAAGGTTACGTAAGTAGTATAACTTAGCACGACGTACTTTACCACGGCGAAGTACTTCGATTTTCGCGATTCTTGGCGTGTGAACTGGGAATGTACGCTCAACACCTACACCGTAAGAAATCTTACGAACTGTGAATGTTTCACTAATTCCGCCACCACGACGTTTAATTACAACACCTTCGAAAAGCTGAATTCTTTCACGAGTTCCCTCAACAACTTTTACGTGTACACGTAAAGTGTCACCAGGACGGAATGAAGGAAGGTCAGTTTTTAATTGGCCTTTTGTAATTTCTGCGATTAATTGTTGCATATTAAATTCTCTCCTTTAAACAGATGCTCTTATAAAGTCTTAATAAATTACAGCGGAACATCGTTAATACGGCTACTGATTTCAGTAGCACAAATGTTATAATAGCATATTACTAGGCCTGTTGCAATAGCAAATATATGAAGTTATTACTGCTCTCGCTTTATTTCCTCAAGCCATTTTTTCTCTTGTTTAGATAGATCTCTATCATCTAACAAATCAGGTCTACGCGTATACGTACGGCGCAAAGATTCCTTATGTCGCCATTCGTCAATATTTTTATGATTCCCTGACATTAATACATCCGGTACCTTCATACCACGAAAATCAGCCGGACGTGTATAATGAGGATGCTCTAATAAACCTGTACTAAACGAATCCTCTACTTGTGAAGCATGATTTCCTAGCACGCCTGGCAAGAGACGTACAACACTATCAGTAATAACCATAGAAGCTAATTCTCCGCCCGTTAATACATAGTCACCAATAGAAATCTCATCCGTTACGAGATGCTCACGAATTCGTTCGTCATACCCTTCATAATGCCCACATACAAAGATCAAATGTTCTTCCCCTGCAAGCTCTTCCGCTTTCTTCTGCGTAAATCTTTCGCCCTGCGGACACATTAAGACAACTCTCGGCTTACGCTCTGTCTCTTTCGTCAAATCTTCTACAGCGTCAAAAATAGGCTGAGGAGTAAGCACCATACCAGCTCCTCCGCCGTAAGGATAATCGTCTACGCTATTATGCTTACTTGTTGTATAATCACGAAAGTTAACAACACGAAGGTTTACCGCTTCCTTTTCTTGTGCCTTCTTTAATATAGAAGATCCAAATACACCGGTAAACATGTCTGGGAACAACGTTAAAATATCAATTTTCATTATAGCAATCCTTCCATTACATGAATGGTTACTAATTTATTTTCAATATTAACTTGAAGTACAACGTCATCAATATAAGGAATTAAGAGATCTTGACCCTTCGGACGTTTAATCACCCAAACATCATTTGCACCAGGAGAGAGAATCTCTTTGATTGTCCCTAGCGCTTCTCCTTCTTCCGTTACAACGCTGCAACCAATAATTTCGTGATAGTAGTATTCACCTTCAGCAAGTTCACCTAACTGCTCTTCCGGTACTTTTATTAAAGAACCTTTAAACTTCTCTACTTCATCTACATTGTTATATCCTTCAAATGTTAATAAATCGAATGTCTTATGTTGGCGATGAGAAGTTACCTTCACTGGAAGATAGTCTGTGTCTTTCTCATTCGATATGTATAGCGTGTTTCCTACTTTATATCGCTCTTCTGGAAAATCAGTACGAGAAATCACACGGATTTCTCCTCTTACTCCATGAGTATTTACAATTTTCCCTACGTTAAACCACTTTGTCATAAATAGTATGTCACCCCTGGTTTCTATATAAATTAAGCATCTCCATTTCATAGATGGAACATGCAATCTCTATTTAAATGTTAAAAAAGGGAGAGGAATAACTCCTCGCCCTTTTTACGTTTATTGAATTTCCAGTGTTACTTTTTCATCATTATGATGTCCCACTGAATACAAGAGCATTCGAATCGCTTTCGCAACTCTCCCTTGCTTTCCAATGACTTTTCCAACATCCTCAGGATGTACAGTTAATCGATACTTTATCTCTCCGTTGCAAAGTTCCTGTGTAACTTTTACATCTTCAGGATGATCGACAAGAGGCTTGACAATCGTCTCGACTAACTTCTTCATAGTCATTGCCTCAATTACTTACCTTGTTTAGATAAGTGGAATTTCTCCATGATACCTTGGTTAGAGAATAAGTTACGAACTGTATCAGATGGTTTAGCACCATTTCCTAACCATTTTAATGCTGCTTCTTCGTCGATCTTAACTTCAGCTGGTTGAGCAACTGGATTGTAAGTTCCGATTTCCTCAATGAAACGTCCGTCACGAGGAGAACGAGAATCTGCAACAACTACACGATAGAAAGGAGTTTTTTTAGCTCCCATACGTTTTAAACGAATTTTAACTGCCATTTATAAAGCACCTCCGAATTTATTTCACACAGATAATTATATTAGCAAAAAGACTATTGCTTTGTAAAGTATTTTTTCTTAACAGAGCCATCTTTTTTTCCTTACATGAATGGAAACTTCAATCCACCTAGTCCTTTTTTCTTGCCTTTTTGCATTCCCGTCATCGTCTTCATCATTTTTTTCATGTCATCGAATTGCTTAATTAGACGATTGATTTCTTGTACAGTTGTACCGCTACCTTTGGCAATGCGCTTTTTGCGACTAGCATTGATTATTTCCGGTTGTTCTCGTTCTAATTTAGTCATAGAACGAATAATTGCCTCAATATGCCCAATTTGTTTTTCATCAACTTGCGCATTTTTCAGCCCTTTAATTTTATTTGCACCAGGAAGCATTCCTAACAATTCATCAAGCGGTCCAAGTTGACGCACTTGTCCAAGTTGTTCTAGGAAATCGTCAAGCGTAAACGAAAGCGTACGCATTTTTTGCTCAAGTTCTTTTGCTTTCTCTTCATCAACTGTAGCTTGCGCTTTTTCAATCAATGTTAAGACATCGCCCATCCCTAAAATACGGGATGCCATACGCTCTGGATGGAACGCTTCAATTGCATCTAGTTTTTCACCCATACCAGCAAATTTAATCGGTGTGTTTGTTACAGCCTTAATAGATAATGCAGCACCACCGCGGGTATCACCATCTAATTTCGTTAATACAACACCTGTTAAACCTAACTGTTCATGGAAACTTTGTGCAACATTTACCGCGTCTTGTCCCGTCATCGCATCGACAACAAGGAAAATTTCATCCGGTTTCGCAACTTCTTTAACTTTCGCTAATTCATCCATTAGTTCTTCATCAATATGCAGGCGACCCGCTGTATCGATTAAAACATAATCATGATGATCTTCTTTTGCTTTTGCAATCGCTTGTTTCGCAATTTCAACAGGACTTACTTGATCTCCTAAAGAAAATACAGGCATGTCCAATTGCTTCCCTAATGTTTCAAGCTGTTTAATCGCTGCTGGACGGTAAATATCCGCTGCAACAAGCATCGGTTTACGATTATGCTTTTTACGAAGCAAATTCGCAAGCTTACCTGTCGTCGTTGTTTTACCCGCACCTTGCAGACCAACCATCATAATAACAGTCGGTGGCTTATTAGCAACAGCAATTTTGCTTTGCTCTCCGCCCATAAGTTCTGTAAGTTCTTCCTGTACAACTTTAATTACTTGTTGTCCAGGTGTCAAACTTTTCATTACATCTTGTCCGACAGCACGTTCAGACACACGCTTCACAAAATCTTTTACTACTTTAAAGTTAACATCTGCTTCTAAAAGAGCTAGACGAACTTCTCTCATCATTTCTTTCACATCGGCTTCAGAAACTTTTCCTTTGCCGCGGATTTTTTGCATTGTCTGTTGAAGTCGGTCGGCTAATCCTTCAAATGCCATATTGCCGCCCTCCTAATCTAATTTTTCGATAGCTTCAACAACTTGTTTCATTTCTTCATTCACATGCTCTTCTTCGCTGATTAGCTGTTTTAGCTTTGCAACAAGTCGCTGTCGCTCTTGAAACTTTTGAAGTAATACTAATTTTTCTTCATATTCTTCAAGCATCGCTTCAGTCCGTTTAATGTTATCATACACGGCTTGGCGACTTACATCAAATTCTTCCGCAATTTCACCAAGAGATAAATCATCTAGATAATAAAGCGACATATAACTTCTTTGTTTTTGCGTTAACAACGATTGATAAAAATCAAATAAATAGTTCATTCTCGTTGTTTTTTCGAGCATGTTGGATCATCCTTTGTTAAGTGATTTCCCTTTACATAAGTTAGTTTACATGGAGTCCAAAAGAGTGTCAAGTTTTTTTCTTAACATCATATATTTTTATAGAAAAAGAAGCGGAAATACCGCTTCTTTCGCTTACGCTTCTTCTGTTTCTACTAAGTTCGCAAATAAACCATACACATATTGTTCTGGATCAAACTGCTGCAAGTCATCCATTTGCTCTCCTAATCCAACAAACTTCACCGGTACATCAATTTCGTTACGAATCGCTAATACAATACCACCTTTAGCAGTTCCATCTAACTTCGTTAAAACAATACCTGTTACATTCGTTGCTTCACGGAATGTTTTCGCTTGGCTTAAACCGTTTTGTCCTGTTGTTGCATCAATAACAAGCAATACTTCATGAGGAGCACCTGGTACTTCACGCTCAATTACACGCTTCACCTTCTCTAACTCTTTCATTAAGTTTACTTTATTTTGCAAGCGTCCTGCTGTGTCACATAGTAATACATCTACCTTACGTGCTTTTGCAGCTTGTACAGCGTCATACATAACCGCCGCTGGATCAGATCCAGATCCTTGTTTAATCACTTCTACACCAACGCGATCGCCCCATACTTCTAATTGTTCAATCGCCCCAGCACGGAATGTGTCTCCTGCCGCCAATAAGACTGACTTACCTTCTGATTTAAACTTATGCGCCAGTTTACCAATTGTCGTCGTTTTTCCTACACCGTTAACACCAACAAATAAAACAACCGTTAATTGGTCTTCTTGCATATTAATTTCGTTACTAAAATCGCTGTCACCTTTGTAAATTCCTACTAGTTTTTCTGAAATAACAGCTTGTACTTCTTTTGGATCTTGAATGTTACGACGTTGTACTTCTTCTTTCAATTGATCAATTAATTCCATTACCGTTGCGACGCCAACGTCTGCACCGATTAAGATTTCTTCTAACTCTTCGAAGAAATCTTCGTCCACTTTACGGTAACGATACACTAAATCATTCACTTTATCCGCAAATGAATTTCTAGTTTTTTCTAATCCGTGTTTAAATTTCTCTGTAACTGTATCCGTTTGTTTTGAAATTTTTTCTTTTAGTTTTTTAAAAAAACTCATACTTTCCCATCCTTCCTATTCACTTGCAATAAGTTCTTCTCCGGCATCTAAACGAACCGAAACAAGTTTAGATACCCCTGATTCTTGCATTGTTACACCGTACAACACATCAGACTCTTCCATTGTACCTTTTCTATGTGTAATTACAATAAACTGCGTCTCATCACTAAATTTCTTTAAATACTGTGCAAAACGAGCTACATTCGCTTCATCAAGGGCGGCCTCTACCTCATCTAGTACACAGAACGGTACTGGGCGCACTTTTAAAATACCAAATAAAAGCGCAATTGCCGTTAAAGCACGCTCTCCACCTGAAAGTAAACCTAAGTTCTGCAATTTCTTCCCTGGCGGTTGTGCTACAATATCAATACCCGTATTTAGTAAATCCTCTGGATTAGTCATTACTAAATCCGCTCTTCCGCCTCCAAATAACTCAGAGAATACCGATTGAAACTCCATTCTAATGCCTTCAAACGTAGTAAAAAAGCGTTTTTTCATTTCTTCATCCATTTCGGTAATAAGCTGGTGCAATGTCGTTTTCGCTTCTTCTAGGTCGTCTCTCTGCTCTAGTAAAAATGTATGACGCTCCGCTACGCGTTCATATTCATCAATTGCCCCTAGGTTCACTGTACCTAACTCTTCTATGGATAATTTGATTAATTTTACTTTCTTACGCGCATCTTCTGCAGGCATTGTCATTGTATATTTTAGTTTTGCCGCTTCAAATGAAATCGTATATGTTTCACGTAAATGTTGTAATCTATTTTCCAACTCTACATCAAGTCGGTTTATTTTCACTTCTTGATCTTTCAACATTTCAATAATATATTTATGTTTACCTGTCGTTTCTTTCAAATTACGCTCTAAATGTTCTACTCTCTCTTGCAACGAGACACGTTGTTCGCGACGAGAGCGAATTAATTCTGAAGTTTGATTACGATCATACGCTTTCTTCTCAATCATATTCGTAATTTGCTCTTCACCACTTGAATTAGATGTCATTTCTTGTTTTAAGAAAGCTAAATCCTCTTTCGTTTTTACAAGTGTCGCATCCGTTTCTTCTTTTTCCTTCGTAAATCGTTCAACTTTTTCTTTTTGATTAGATAAGCGTTGTTGCTTTTCAGCTACCAGCACTTTTAACTCAGTCATTTCTTTTTGAACTTTTTCTTTTGAAGAATGTTGCTCACTTTTTTGTTTTGTTAAAGCTGCAATTTTACTATCTAACTCTGTGATATCAGCTTGAAGATTCGTTAAAATCCCTTCTAACGCCTCTTTACGCCCTTGTGTTTTTACTCGATCTTGTAAAAAACCTTCAATCTCTAAATCATAAATAGACAAGCGGTCATTAATACGATGTTCTTCTAATTCTAAACGATTAATCTCTTCTCTTAATTTCTGCTCATCTACACGCTCTGCTTCTACAGTTTGCCTTAGTTCGCGTATTTTCACTTCTTTTTCTTGAATCTCTTGTTTTACTGCTTTAACAAAGTTTTCTAACTTCGTTGTTTTTTCTTCCATATCAGTTAACTTGCGAGTCCACTCTTCCAGTTCACGTTGGCGTCCTAATAAAGAAGATTTCGCTTGTTTTACCGCTCCACCAGTCATAGAACCGCCAGGATTCACTACGTCCCCTTCGATTGTTACAATGCGATAACGGTATTGCAGTTGTTTCGCCAACTCATTTGCTCCGCGTAAATCTTTCGCAACAATAACAGTACCTAATAAATTTGAAACTACATTTTCATATTTATTATTGTACTGCACAAGTTCTGCCGCCACACCTACAAACGATGGGTGTTGATTTACAATGCGTAATTGCTCAAATGATAACGACCTACTTTTAATAACAGCTTGCGGTAAAAACGTTGCACGCCCATGTTTATTTTGCTTTAAAAATGCAATTGCATTACGAGCATGTTCCTCTGTTTGTACAACAATGTGCTGCATCGCTGCACCTAGAGCGATTTCCATTGCAACTTCGTATTCTTTAGGTACCGTTAACAGTTCCGCAACAGCACCCTCGATACCTTGCAACCTATTTTCTCTAGCTTTCAATACTTCACGTACACCTTGATAGAAGCCAGAATAATCTTCTTGCATCTCTTCAAGCATTTCTTTTCGAGAACGTGCCTGTTGCACAAATTGATATGCTTGATACAGTTTTGTTTCATTTTCACTATACTGCGTCTTACATTTCCCGAGCGCCGCCTCTGTCTTCTGTATGTTTGAGAGGATGCCAGCTACTTTTTCTTTCACTTGTTCGTAATTTTCTACAAGTTTCGTCTTTTTCGCTGTAATTTCCATACGCATTTCTACATATTTCGCATTCTCTTCATCCAGCCGCTCGTTTTTAGACGTTTGCTGTTTAGATTGTTCTTCAATCATAGATAATTCATTGCGATGACTAGCTTGTTGATTTAAAAGTTCAATATAGTCACCTTTTAAATTCTCAATCTGTTCCTCTAAATTGTCAGCAAAAGTAGCAAGCAGTTGCTCATTATCATGCAATTTTTGCTCTAACTCTTTTACTTCATTCACAAATTGCATTAAAGCTTCTGTACTTGACGCAATTTCACCATCGTAACTTTTAGCTTTCTCTGTTAATTCAACAATTAACTGCTCAAGTTGCGCACAATGCGTCGTAGCATTTTGCTTTCTCTCTTTTAACAACTCGCGCTGTCCTTCTAGTTTTTCTAGCTCTTTACTAGAAAGAAGAAGTACTTCTTGCAACGAATCTACAGACTCATCTACCGCTTGTAATTGTCCTCGTAATTCCTCAAGCTCTTCTTCACTTTTTTGTAAATCCGTTGACATTTTAGCTTCTTCGTCTTTATTATGCCCAAACTGATTTCGAAGCGCTTCCCATTTCTCATGCAATTCTTCAATTTCATGTACAATAAGCGCAGCTTCTACTTTCTCTAATTCTTCTTTATTCTCAAGATAATCTTTCGCAATAGAAGCTTGTCTTTCTAAAGGTTCTACTTGACTACTTAATTCATGAATTATATCTTGTACACGATTTAAGTTTTCTTGTGTTTCTGCTAACTTCCCTTCAGCTTTCTTTTTGCGAAGTTTGTATTTCAGTACGCCTGCCGCTTCTTCAAATACACCTCGACGCTCTTCTGACTTACTACTTAAAATCTCTTCCACTTTTCCCTGGCTAATAATTGAAAAAGCTTCTCTTCCCATACCAGAGTCCATAAATAAATCGATAATATCTTTCAATCTACATGATTGTTTATTAATATAAAAATCACTATCACCTGAACGAGATACACGACGTGTTACACACACCTCATTGTATTCAATTGGTAAACGTTGATCTTCATTATTTAAAGTTATTGTTACTTCAGCAACATTAACCGCTCTCCTCGTATCACTGCCTGCAAAAATAATATCCTCCATCTTTGCACCACGTAATGATTTTGCAGATTGTTCACCAAGTACCCAGCGAATCGCATCAGTAATATTACTTTTCCCGCTTCCATTAGGGCCTACTACAGAAGTTACACCTGGGACAAAATCAACAGATACACGCTCAGCAAAAGACTTAAATCCTGCTATTTCTAATCTTTTTAAAAACACGAAAGGCCTTCCTCCTATTCTCCGTTGCTATAACTGTTATCTATACAAAAACGAGCTATCATACGGATTTCCCTTCCTTTTATTCACAAACAAAAAGAAAGTTTCATTCTATGCATAAGGAATCCCCCTCATTCAAAGGGGGATTCCTTATAGTTGTTCTTTTAATTTTTTCAATGCTTCTGCAGCAGCTTGTTGCTCTGCTTCTTTTTTCGACTTACCACTACCAAGACCTAAAGCTACGTTATTTAACGTAACACGTGACACAAATTCTCGATTGTGAGCTGGTCCTTTTTCTTGCAAAATTTGATACTCAACATTGCCACTACCATCACGCTGAATCAATTCTTGTAACTGACTCTTATAATCCATCACATGAGAAAAAGCACCCTCATTAATTTTCGGATATACAATTTCTTTTAAGAATTCCCAAACTGTTTCTAACCCTTGATCAAGATAAAGGGCACCAATAAACGCTTCAAAGACATCCGCTAATAAAGCCGGTCGTTCACGTCCACCTGTCATTTCTTCACCTTTTCCTAATAAAACAAGGCTACCAAATGACAATTCGTTCGCAAAACGAACAAGAGATGGCTCACATACAATAGCTGCACGTAGTTTTGTTAACTCTCCTTCGCTCATTGTCGGATATTTTTGAAACAGATACTGCGATACAGTAAGTTCCAATACTGCATCTCCAAGAAATTCAAGACGCTCGTTATCTTCATGCGGTTTTTTTCGATGCTCATTCACATACGATGAATGCGTAAATGCTTGAATCAATAATTTTTCATCTGTAAACGTAATACCTATCTTTTCTTGAAACACTTTAAATGCTTCACGATATTTTGTTTCGTATTTTTTTTCTCTATATTTTCGGTACGGCATAGGTCCCTCCAGATATAAGCCAGAAAGCCCCGCTAAAAAACGGGACTTCACTTAAGCATTATAGATGACTCTCTATGTAAGTCACAGCATCGCCAACAGTAGCAATCTTTTCAGCATCTTCATCAGAAATTTCCATTTCGAATTCATCTTCTAATTGCATTACAAGTTCTACTACATCTAGGGAGTCTGCTCCTAAATCTTCCTTGAAGCTTGCAGCTGGTACTACCTCAGTCTCTTCTACTCCTAAACGATCAACGATGATTTTTGTTACGCGCTCTAAAACATCTGCCATTCCATTCACCTCCCCTCAAATATTATATTAAATATTGACCAAAAAAACTAGGTGAAATCGATTCTTTTATTACATTACCATACCGCCATCAACATTTAACGTTTGACCTGTAACATATTTGCTTTGATCAGAAGCAAAAAACGTTACAGCATTCGCGATATCTTGCGCTTCACCAAATTGAGCAGCTGGAATAACTTTTAACATTTCTGCTTTAATATTCTCATCTAGTACATCTGTCATATCAGTCGCAATAAAGCCCGGCGCAATTGCATTCACTGTAATATTTCGACTTGCTAACTCTTTTGCAGATGTTTTTGTTAATCCAATAACACCCGCTTTAGCAGCAACATAATTAGCTTGCCCTGGGTTTCCTATAACACCAACAACCGAAGCGATATTTATAATTCTACCGTGACGTTGACGCATCATATAGCGAGATACTGCTTTTGTACATAAGAATACACCTTTTAAGTTTGTATTAATAACTGTATCCCATTCTTCTTCTTTCATACGCATTAATAAATTATCTTTTGTTACACCAGCATTATTTACAAGAATATCAACTTGTCCAAATGTATCTACTGTTTGTTTCACCATATTTGTAACATCATCAGCATTTGCAACATCTGCTCTTACCGCAATTGCATCAGAACCTAATTTCTTAATTTCATCTACTACTTCATTTGCTTTTTGTTCATTACCTGCATAATTCACTACTACATTTGCCCCTTGTTTCGCTAAATCGATCGCAATCGCGCGACCAATTCCACGTGAAGCGCCAGTTACTAATGCTACCTTCCCTTTTAACATGAGTTTTCTCCTCTCAAATTTGAAATGGTATCTTTTAATGTCTCTTCATCATATATCGCATATGCTTTCACTGATGAATCAATCGACTTCATAAGTCCAGCAAGTACTTTTCCAGGTCCAATTTCAATAAATGTATCTACTCCCTGCTGCACCATACATTCAATAGACGGGTACCATAATACAGGCGAATAAAGCTGTTCGATTAACTTTTCTTGAATGTCTGCACCACGTGTAATAACATCCGCTGTAACATTTGCAATAACAGGAATATTCGTGTCATGAATTGTAATTTCATTTAAAACACTTTGGAACTTCTCAGCTGCCGGCTTCATAAGTGAAGAATGGAAAGGCCCACTTACTTTTAGTGGAATTGCTCTCTTTGCACCATTTTCTTTCGCTCTTTGAGAAGCAACCTCTACACCTTGCTTCGTTCCAGAAATCACAATTTGCTTCGTACTATTCATATTAGCGATTTGCACTGCATATCCTTCACTTGTTACTTCTTCTGTAACTTGTTTCAGCATATCTAGGTCAGCACCTAATATAGCTGCCATCGCACCTTCCCCGTCTGGAACAGCTTCTTCCATATATTCGCCACGTTTCCTTACAGCATATACAGCATCTTCAAAAGTTAATGCACCAGCTGCTACAAGAGCGCTATATTCACCTAAACTATGACCAGCGACAAAGTTAGGTGTAATGTCATACTCTTTCAAAGCTGTCAAAATAGCAAAACTCGTTGTTAATAATGCAGGCTGAGCATTTGTTGTTAATGTAAGCTTTTCCTGCGGTCCTTCAAAAATCACTTCTGAAAGTGAATCTTGTAACACCTCATCTGCTTTTGCAAACACTTTTGCAACCTCTTTATTATTCTCTGCTAATTGTTTACCCATTCCAACTGCCTGTGAACCTTGGCCTGGAAAAAGAAATGCTATTTTTCCCATTTCAAATCCTCCTCTTATTGGAGTGACTCTTTCTCCATTACGCTTGAAATTGTAGGAATTACTTCTTTCGCTACCATTTCTCTCGTTTGACGAATCGCACTAAATATCGACTGGTCATTAGAAGAACCGTGAGCCTTAATGACAGGTGCTTTCAATCCAAATAATGCAGCTCCCCCATACTCCGAATAATCCATTTTATCTTTTAATACCATAAGTTTTGGCTTTAATACCGCCGCTGCTAATTTGCTCGTAAACGAACTCATTAGTTGTTCTTTCAACATAGAGAATAGCGCAAGTGCTGTTCCTTCTAATGATTTCAACGCTACATTCCCTGTGAAACCATCACATACAACAACATCTGCTACACCTTGCAATAAATCTCTCGATTCAACGTTCCCAACGAAATTAATTGGCGCATCCTTAAGCATTGCAAATACTTGCTTTGAAAGCTCGTTTCCTTTTCCATCCTCTGTTCCAACGTTTAATAGTCCAACACGAGGATTTTCAATTCCTCTTACCTTCTCAGCATAAACAGATCCCATTACTGCATATTGATATAAATGAATTGGTTTTGCATCAACATTTGCTCCAACATCTAACATAACAAAACCTTTTCCATCTACAGTTGGCATTGTAGGCGATAAAGCTGGTCGCTCAATTCCTTCCATACGACCGACAACAAATAATCCAGCTGCCATTAAAGCTCCTGTGCTACCTGCGGATATACAAGCGTCTGCTTCTCCATCCTTTACTTGCTGTGCCGCAAGTACCATTGAAGCTTGTTTTTTTCGACGAACCGCTCTTACTGGTTCTTCCGTCGATTCTATTTTTTCGTCTGTATGAAGAATAGTAATTCGTTCATCACTCGTTAAGTATTGACGAATTTCCTCTTCTTTCCCTACTAACGTAATATGTAAATCAGAATATTCCTTAATAGCTTTCATTGCCCCTAATACTACAGCCTTTGGAGCGTGATCTCCGCCCATTGCATCTATTGCGATTTTCATAAGTTGTTACCTTCCTCACTATAATTACTAGATCGATACATTTCAAAAGTGCCTGTAAAAACAAGTTCTTCTCCAACGAAGCTACGCACTTTGACAACCGTCCGTCCCTTATCATTCTCTACGTCTTCAACACGCGCTTTTGCAACAACACGCTCTCCTAATTTTACAGGACGAATATATCGAATGGTAGACTTTGCAGTTAAAGCTAATTCTTCATCAATAACCGCAACAGCTAGTGAGTTTGCTTGCGCAAACAGATGATGCCCACGGGCAATTTGATTTCTTTTAAATACATGTTCTACCTTTACTTCAAAGATAGAGATTGCATGTCTATCTAATTCAATATCAATAATTTCTCCGACAACCTCTTCTAACGGTAAAGATTTCACATCTTCTTCATGTTGCTTTGTAGCTACATGTTTAATTCTCTCTCTTAATTCAGGAATAGACAATTCCATACGATCCAGTCGTACTGTTTGTATACTCACTTGAAATTTTTCCGCTAAATCTTCATCCGTAATAAAAGGATTTGATTCGATTGTTTGTTGTAATAATTCTTGTCTTTCTTTTTTACTTCTTCTTTTCTTCATACCGCACCATCCATTTTTATGACTAGGTACTAACAGTAGTATATAATCATTGAAAGTAGAATGCAACAATTTTTTTGTTGACTCCCTTTAATCGAGCTTCTCTCCTTGGAACACACCTGTCCCATCAAGATACGTACGCAAGGCAGCGTATTGATCATTGTGCCAAAATGCTTCTGACTCTACTAGTATCGCCGCATCTTGCCTTGCTGTTTCTAACGCTCGATAATCGTGTACCATGTCAGCAACCTTAAATTCCGGTAAGCCACTTTGCTTACTCCCAAAGAAATCTCCAGGACCTCGTAATTCTAAATCTTTTTCTGACAATACAAATCCATCATTTGTTTCAGTCATTATGCGCATTCTTTCTTTTCCTGTTTCTGATTTAGGGTCTGCTATTAATAAACAATATGATTGTTCACTACCACGCCCGACACGCCCTCTAAGCTGATGAAGCTGCGATAAACCGAAACGTTCTGCATCATAAATAACCATCACAGTCGCATTCGGTACGTTCACACCAACCTCAACAACTGTTGTCGATACAAGAATTTGCACTTTATTTTCACTAAACTGTCCCATTATCTCTTCTTTTTCCTGAGACGATAATCTCCCATGCATCAATCCAACTTGGCATTTCCCTTGGTAATGATGCGTCAGCATACTATGTAAGTCGATAGCATTTTGCACATCAAGTTTCTCAGATTCTTCAATTAGAGGACAAATAACGTATGCCTGTCTTCCTTTTTTTATCTCCTTCTCAACAAAACCGAGGACGCGATCTAACATATCATGTTTTGCCCAGTATGTTTCAATCACCTTTCTCCCTGCTGGCATCTCATCGATTATTGAAACATCCATCTCTCCAAATGCAGTAATTGCAAGCGTACGCGGAATTGGTGTCGCTGTCATAAATAATACATCTGGACTTTCACCTTTCTCCCGTAAAACTCGGCGCTGCGCTACACCAAATCGATGCTGTTCATCCGTAATAACGAGACCCAACCTATGAAATATAACTTCATCTTGAATTAAAGCGTGCGTTCCAACAAGAATATCTATTTCTCCTTGTTCTAACTTCGCTAAAATGTCTCGTCGTCTCGCACCTTTAACAGAACTTGTTAGCAGTTCCACCTTCATACCAAAATGCGAAAACGTTTCAGCAAGCGACTGATAATGTTGCTCAGCTAAAATTTCTGTAGGAACCATTAAAGCACCTTGATAATGAGCTAATTTCGATGCATAAAGGCCAATCGCAGCAACAACTGTTTTCCCAGAACCAACGTCACCTTGTAATAGTCGGTTCATCCGATAAGGAGATGTCATATCTTTTAAAATTTCATCTACAACTCGGCGCTGCGCACCCGTTAACGGAAACGGCAGTGCATCGATAAATTCTTGTAATTCTACTGACGGAATCTCTTTCTTCGTCCCTTTTGAATTTTCCCTCTCCATTTTCCTCAGCGTTTGCATTTTCAGCTGAAATAAGAAAAATTCCTCATATACAAAACGGCGACGCGCTTGCTTTAAATCCTCCTGTCCTACCGGAAAATGCAAAGCCTTAAGTGCTTCATATCTTGGTAATAATTTATACCGGCCTAACAAACCATCCGGTAACACTTCGACTATAGAATCTCCATATTCCTTTAACGCTTGAGCAATAAAACGACGCATCTGTTTTACTGTAAGTTTCCCCTTTACTGAGTAAACTGGCTCCACTTCTTGTTGACGTACAACTGGCCCAAAATGAAGTTCTGATACAGCAATTGTTTGACGATGTTGATCCCATTTACCAGTAATCGTTACCGTTTCATCTAACGTTAATTTTTGCTTATAGTAAGGCCTATTAAAACATACCGCCGTAATTAAATAACGACCGACGAGAACACGAACTGTTAGACGCGATTTCTTCTTACCATAATATTGCAGCAAAGGAGCACTATGAACCTTCCCTTCAACCGTTACACGTTCATCATGCTTTACTTCAGCAAGATCTTTCATCGCATAATCTTCATAACGGTACGGAAAATGTTCTAATAGATGAGAAACTGTATAAATCCCCATCTCATGTAGTAACTCAGATGTTTCTCCTCCGATCCCCTTTACATCCGTAACAGGAACTTGTACAACATCATTCAAGATTCTCACACCCCGTCACATTATTTTCTTTATTGCATTTTATTTGAGTACCAATTAGCATCTGTAATCGCTCTCTTTCACCTTATATATTCTATCATAGGCATTCTAAGAGAAACTACTCAAATCCCTTATATAAAACAAGTAAAAAAGAGCCTCACTATTAGCAGCAAGGCTCTTTTCTCTCTTCAATATGCTAGCCTTTTGAATAAAAACTAGTAATAAACTTCATATTACTACTCCTTATCCATTAGCAAGTAAGTAATCCATTTATTTTCAAAACGAATCTTATCTTATTCTACAGAGAAGATGAAAGAATACACTGGTTGGTTTCCAGCATGCACTTCTACTTCTGCATCTTCAAATTTCTCTTCTACAAATTCAACTAACTCCGCTACTTCTTCGTCAGTTGCATCTTCACCTTGTAGAATCGTTACGATTTCAGAATCTTCATCAATAAGCGCTTCTAGTAATTGCTTCGCAGCTCCTACTTTTTCAGCATTTGTAGATACAATTTTTCCATCTGCAATACACATGAAGTCATCTTTTTGAATTGCTACACCATCAATTTCCGTATCACGTACAGCATACGTAATTTGACCTGTTTTCACATGAGATAAAGCTTCTTGCATGTTTTCTTCATTCTCTTCTAACGTTCCAACTGGGTTAAATGCTAACATTGCTGCCATACCTTGAGGAACTGTTTTCGAACGAACAACAATAACTTCTTGATCTACAACTGATGCCGCTTGTTCTGCTGCCATTACAATATTTCCGTTATTCGGTAAAATAATGATTTTTTCAGCATTTGCTTCTTCAATTGCCTTCACGATATCCTCCGTACTTGGATTCATCGTTTGACCACCTTCGATAACTTTCGTTGCGCCGATGCTCTCAAATAAAGTTTTAATACCAGACCCCATTGCCACAGTTACGATACCATATGGTTGTTTTTCTTTCGATTGAGCTGGTTGTTCAGGAACCATAGCAGGTTCATCTAATAAAGCAGTATGCTGTTCACGCATATTTTCTACTTTAATCTTAATTAAACTACCGTATTTTTGCCCGTAGTTCATAGCGTCTCCAGGATGTTCTGCGTGGATATGAACTTTTACAATTTCATCATCAGACACAACTAGTAGAGAATCACCATATACACTAATATCTTCACGGAATTTTTGTTCAGAGAAATTATGCTCTTTCACCTTTTCAGCCTCTAATTTCACCATGAACTCCGTACAATATCCATACTTAATATCTTCTGTACTCAATTGGCTTTGTACACTACGGTGATGTTCTGCGCGTACCATCTCATTCATAGATGTTTGCGTCGGTGCATCAGAAGAAATCGTTTCTCCTTTTAAGTCAGCTAAAAATCCTTCGTATACCACTACAAGACCTTTACCACCGCTATCTACAACGCCAACTTGTTTTAATACAGGTAATAAATCTGGCGTACGATTTAACGATGCGTTTGCTTCTTTCACAACGTCTTCCATAAACAAAACAAAGTCGCGCTGTTTTTTCGCAACTGTTACTGCATATTTACCCGTTTCTCTTGCAACCGTTAAAATCGTTCCTTCAATCGGTTTCATAACCGCTTTATAAGCCGCCTCTACTCCAGCTTCTAGTGCTGCAGCAAAATCAACTGTTGTTAATTCTTCTTTTTGTTCAATGGATTTAGAGAAACCACGGAACAACTGAGATAGAATAACTCCAGAGTTACCACGAGCTCCCATTAATAATCCTTTGGCTAAACTTACGCCGACTTTACCAGCATGCTGTGAAGGATTTGCTTTCACTTCACGCGCACCTGAAGTCATAGATAAGTTCATGTTTGTACCGGTATCGCCATCTGGAACTGGAAATACGTTTAATGCATCAACAAGCTGAACATTATTTGTTAAATTATTCGCTCCTTGCATGATCATTTGTGATAAACGTTTTCCATCAATTTTTTGAATTGACACAGATTTTCCTCCTTAATGCACATTACAAGTTTATTACTTTAACTCCTTGTACGTAGATGTTTACAGAATCTACTGCTAGTCCTACAGTTTGATCTAGTGTATATTTCACTTTCGTCTGCACATTATGTGCCACTTCTGAAATTTTCGTACCATAGCTCACAATAATATACATATCAATATGTACTTCATCTTCATCTTTACGAACAATAACACCTCTAGTGAAGTTTTCTTTTCGTAAAATGTCTGTTAATCCATCTTTTAACTGATTTTTTGATGCCATACCTACGATACCGTAGCAATCTACCGCGGCACCTCCAGCAATTGTTGCAATTACATCTGTACTAATATCAATTTGACCGTACTTCGTTTTAATTTCAATTGACATCTCGTTTCCCCCTTCATAAATGGTGAAAGTGAGCTAGACTACTTTAGTTACTATCATATAATCTTTTTAAAGAAAATTCCATCGTTCTTTCTTTTCACTCTCATATTTTATGTTTTAAATTACACTTTTTTATGATGAGCAAAATAGTCCATTGTTATTATACAACATGTACCACTATAATATGTCAAGCAATTTTTATGGATTTTAACTTTTCTTCATTGACATATAGTGTCAAGTAAATTTTCTTGATTTCTTTTTTCTACGGTGTTGCATTCTCTTTTTAGTTGTGTTAAATTATAGTAGTGTTTTTAGCATCGCATAAAAGACTAACATTGAAAAATTACGTATGGTAAGGTATCAAGGGAGGGAAATATAAATGGCTCGTGTTTGTGCTATTACTGGAAGAAAAGCTCGTTCTGGTAACTCTCGTTCTCACGCAATGAACGCTACAAAACGTAAGTGGGGCGCTAACCTTCAAAAAGTTCGCGTACGCATCGACGGAAAAGTTCAACGTGTTTACGTTTCTGCTAGAGCATTAAAATCTGGCAAAATCGAACGTGTTTAATAATAAAAAAAAGAGCCAATAGGCTCTTTTTTTACTATAACAATGGAAAAAGCACCGGTGATAGGTGCTTTTTTAATCTTTTTTGAAGGTATTTAACATTGCACGAACAATTCCACCAAGAAATTTAGGTAACTTAATTGTATAAAATCTCATGGTTTCCCTCCTAATCCCCATTACTCCACTTGGTCACTATATGATGTAAGGAGCAAAATTGTTTCTTCAATCAGTGCTTCTTATCAACATTAATATGCCAGAAGTAAATGAAAAAGTACCTTTTTCCTCAACGAGTTCGTTACTAATACAAAGTGTTGATCCCCACTCTATTGTTTTATTAGTAAGAGGGTACTTAAAACCAAACAATGTAATCCCTTCCACTATTTCAGTAACTGGTACAAAAGATACATAAGGAAAATTTTTATTTTCTTCAATTATATGTGTACCCACTTTTTTAACTGTTATTTCATTTTTATTGTCCACAATACACATTTCTATCTCTACTTCTAACCCTTTTAAAAGCATTTGTATATTTGCCAAACCGTGATCAAGTCTTCCACCGGTAGCACCAAAAATACGAATTAGTGCCGGCTTCTGTCCTAATGCCCAGTTGATTGCAATTTCTAAATCCGTTTGATCTTTTTCCCGCGGAACAATATGTAATTCGTTCGTTTGCTGTCCCATCCATACTAATTCTTCTTCAGTAACTGAATCGTAATCTCCAAACGCAACAGCCGGGGTAATCCCTTTCTTTAATAGACGGTATACTCCCCTATCAACCGCAGCCCACACTACTTCCTCATTCTCATATCGAGCAAAATCTGCGCAATATTCCGAAGGTCCTCCTGCCAAAATATGAATAATCATTTTTTCTTCCCCTTCCATTGTAAAAAGGCAATCTGCCATTCGGTAGATTGCCTTTTTACATATTTTTACCCTATCCTATGAATACCTTACTAGGATAAAAGTTCATCACTACCCACGAATTACGCGAATTGCTTCACCGCGGTCTTTTTGATTGTATACTGCTGATCCAGCTACAAGTACATTTGCTCCTGCTTCCACACAAAGTCTTGCTGTTTCAGCATTTACACCACCATCAACTTCAATTTCTACTTCTAGATTGCGCTCTTTCACCATGTCTGCAACTTGTTTAATTTTCGGTAATACAGAATGGATAAACTTCTGTCCACCAAATCCAGGGTTTACTGTCATAAGTAATACCATATCTATATCTTCTAATACATGCTCAATCACTGAAACTGGCGTATGTGGATTTAATACAACGCCCGCTTTAATACCGTGAGATTTAATTAACTGAATTGTACGATGCAGATGTGGACACGCCTCTGCGTGAACAGTAATAATATCCGCTCCCGCTTGTGCGAAAGTCGGGATATAGTTATCAGGATTTTCAATCATTAAATGTACATCTAATGGTAATGATGTAATTGGACGGATAGCTTCTACAATTAATGGTCCAATCGTAATATTTGGTACGAAATGTCCATCCATTACGTCAACGTGAATGTAATCCGCTCCGCCCTTTTCTACATCTTTAATCTCTTCCCCTAATTTTGAAAAATCTGCTGATAAAATCGATGGTGCAATTTTAATCATAACTAATACCTCGGCTTTCTCTCTCTAATTTCTTCTACGAATTGTTTATAGTTCTTATAGCGATATTCTGTAATCTTCCCTTCTTCAACCGCAGCTTTCACAGCACATTTCGGTTCAGAAAGATGTGTACACCCTCTAAATTTACAGTATTGGCTCGCTTCTTTCAACTCTGGAAAACAATATGTAAGATCTTCTACTTCTATATCAATGAAATCTAGTGAACTAAAACCCGGTGTATCTGCTACTAGTCCACTCCCAATTGCAATTAATTCTACGTGTCTTGTCGTATGCTTCCCGCGTCCTAAATGGGAGGAAATATCATTTGTTTTCAGCTCTAATTCTGGACGTAGCACATTAAGCATTGAAGATTTCCCAACACCAGATTGACCCGCAACAACAGAAACACAATTTTCTAAGTATGGTTTTAATATATCAATACTTTCTGACGTATTAATAGAAGTAAATAAAACATCATAACCCATCTCACGATAATCATTCGCATAAGCTTCAACAGTTGCTTTCATCTTTTCATCTACTAAATCCATCTTGCTAATACAAATAATTGGCTTAATGTTATGATATTCAATCAGCACTAAAAATCGATCTAACAGTCCAGGATTAAAATCTGGTTCTACTGCAGAGAACACAAGGATCGCTTGATCGACATTAGCAATAGGAGGTCTAACAAGTTCATTTTTTCGATCAAACACTTCAAGCACATAACCTTCAGTTGGATTATCTGCCTGAAAAACAACTTGGTCTCCTACAAGTGGTGTAATTTTATTTTTTCTAAATACACCTCGCCCACGACATTGCGTAACCCCTTCTTCATGCTGCACGTAATAAAACCCACTTAAAGCTTTTATAATTTTTCCTTCTGGCATAGAATTCTCCTTTTTTTGTATAAGGTGATGCTGAATTTAAAAATGAATGGATTTAAATTTTCCAAATAACGATTTCAAAACCTACCATATATACTTTCGCTAATATACATTAAATCTTCCATTAAATGCAAAAAAATATTTACAGCTGCATCACTTTACTAGCTTTTTGAATCATATATTTTTGCCTGCTATACCGTCCACTTTGTAGACAGCATAACAGGCAATAATAATAAGTAGACTTTCACTATTATTGAGTTGGATATGGTACTTCTTTATCAATAATCGTTACTCCATCTCGTACAATTTTATAGTGTCCCTTTGAACCTTCTTGAATTACAAATTCTAAAGAAATAGTCGCTGATTCAGTAATTGTTCTCGTTTCAACCGGTCTATCCATTTTTTGCTGCATGTCTTCTTTATAAATTTCTATTGTTTGCGGCTTTTTTTCACCTGTTACAGCAGGCTCATATGGGATAGAGATATTGTCCACTTTTACCGTTTTAGTCACTTTAGGCTTTTGACCATCAGAGATAATAATAGTTACTTTATCTCCCTCTTTTAATGGTGTACCTGGTTTTGGAAATTGCGAAATTACAAGTCCTTTTTCGACTGAATCTGAGTACTCTCGTTTTATATCTGACGTTAGTTTTCTCTCATTCAAATAACCAGTTACACTATTTTCAGTCCACCCCGAAAAGTCACCTGGTCTAATTTGATAAGGACCTTTACTTACCCAGATTTTCAGTTCTTGCTCCGCTTCTATAACCATTTGATCAGGCGTCGGAATTTGCTCTACAATTTCACCTTTCGGCTTATCATTTTCAATATAATTTACTGTAACTTGTTTATATTTTTCTTCTAACTCAGCTTTTACACTCTCAAAGTTTTGCCCTGTGAAATTCGCCATCTTACTTTTCTTTTTTCCACCTGATTGATAGATAGTAATTTTAGCGTTTTCTTTTACGACTCTTCCTGCTACAGGTTCCGTTTTTATTACATCCCCAACTTCAACATCATCTGTATATACAATATTAGGCTCCGTCACCTCAAAGCCCTTTTCTACTAACGTATTTACAGCTGTCGTGTATTTCATACCAGCCACATCAGGCACTTTCACATCTTTCGGAATAAATAATCCTGGAATAACCGTAAGCGCTAATGTTATTCCTATTGCTAAAAATAAAAATGTTGAAATTAAAACTTTAAGCCACTTGTTACTCCGTTTTTTCTTCTTATCTAACTCAGCTGCTTCTGCTCTTATCGGTTCTTCCACCTTACTCCCTTTTAAAACAATCGTTTCATCACTTACATTTTCAAATAATTGTTCTTGTTGAATAATCGGAATCGCTTTCGTCGCTTCCATATCTTCTGGTATGTAAAATGGTTGCTCATTTATCCTCTCTGGATATAGCGCAGTTTCAATATCTCGCTTCATCGCATTGGCAGATTGATATCGATGGAAAGGATCTTTTGCAGTTGCCTTTAATATAATATTTTCAACACTTTGCGGAATATTTTCATTCCATCTTTTTGGTGATGGGATTTCACTTTGTAAATGTTTTAAAGCTATAGCAACAGCAGATTCGCCAGAAAACGGTTGTCTTCCTGTTAACAATTCAAACATAACTATTCCAAGAGAATAAATATCCGATTGTTTATTTGCTATCCCGCCACGTGCCTGTTCTGGTGATAAATAATGGACTGAACCCAGTACTGAATTTGTATGTGTAATTGTTGTTGCACTTGTAGCTGTCGCAATTCCAAAATCTGTTACTTTTATTATTCCATCAGCTCGAATTAAAATATTGTGCGGCTTTATATCACGATGCACAATTTCAAAATGATGGGCGTGTGCCATGGCGGATGTTAACTGCTCCATAATATCAAGAGCTTCTCCTATAGGTAACATACCTCGCTCAATTATGTATTGCTTCAATGTTTGCCCGGGTACATATTCCATGACAAGATAATATATACCATCTTCTTCTCCGACATCATACATATTCACAATATTTGGATGCGACAACGTTGTAACAGACTGCGCTTCTCGATGGAAACGTTTAATAAACTCTTCGTTATTTGAGTAGTCGAGTCTTAATATTTTTACCGCTACATCTCGGCCAAGTATATCATCATGAGCTAAATATACATTGGCCATTCCGCCACCACCAATCATTTTCAGTAGCTTATAACGGTCATTTAAGCGTTTTCCAATCAGCACGTTGCACTTCACCTACTTTCGTTTGTCGAACCCGCATAATCAATAAGAACAAGTGTGATATTATCTTCTCCACCGCGATCATTCGCCAATTGAATGAGACGCTGCCCTTTACCTTCAAGCTGTTCATTTAACTGTAAAATTTGTTGCATATCATCAATAGAAACTTTGTTTGATAACCCATCAGAGCAAAGAAGTAATTGATCATCTTCCTCAAGCACCAACGTTTTAACATCTAATCCAACTTTTTCTTCTGTTCCTAGCGCTCTTAATAACACATTCTTTTTCGGATGATACTCTGCATCTTCCTTTGAAATTTCACCATGTCTCACAAGCTCATTTACAAGCGAATGATCTTCCGTTACAAGCGTCATTTCTCCTTCTGATACCATATAGCAACGACTATCTCCTATATGCCCTATCGTCACAAAACTTGTTGTACAAACAGCTATTATAAGCGTTGTTCCCATACCATTACATTCTACATTTTGCTGAGCGTATTCATATATACGCTCATTAATAATCCCAACACTAGTATGTAACCATTGTTCTACTTTTTTCGGTTCATTCATATTATGCGTTTGCTTCCAATAATCATGGAATAATTGAATGGCCATCGAGCTAGCTACATCACCAGCTCGATGACCTCCCATTCCATCTGCTACTACCGCTAAAACATTTCCATCTAAATTGTGAAAAACTCCTGCACTATCTTCATTATGTTGACGAACTTTTCCTTTATCCGATAGAAATACGGCTTTCATCTCGTCACCTCGTCTCTTCTTTGCGCTCCTTCGCACGCAACTGACCGCAGGCTGCGTCAATATCATGACCTTGTTCACGGCGAATCGTTACATTCACTCCACGATCTTTTAACGTTTTCTCGAACAAGAAAATTTGCTCACGTGGTGTACGTACATAATCACGTTCAGGTACGTAGTTTACCGGGATTAAGTTTACATGACATTTTACACCTTTTAAGAGCGCAGCAAGCTCTTCAGCGTGCTCAACTTGGTCATTTTCTCCTCCAAATAATCCATATTCAAAAGTAATACGGCGCCCTGTTCTATTTACATAGTATTTAATAGCTTCCATTAAATCCGGTAATTTATAAGCACGGTTAATCGGCATTAATTTTGAACGTAATTCTGAGTTTGGAGCATGCAATGAAATCGCAAAATTAATTTGTAGTTCTTCTTCAGCAAACTTATAAATTTTCGGGATAATTCCACTCGTCGAAACAGTCATATGTCTAGCACCAATATGAAGTCCTTTTTCATGGTTAGTGATGCGTAAGAATCCCATTAAATTATCGTAATTATCAAATGGTTCTCCAATTCCCATAACAACAAGAGAACTTACACGTTCTTCTGTTTCATCAAGCGCACGCTGAACTTCTACTACTTGCGCTACGATTTCTCCAGCTTCTAGGTTTCGTTTTAGTCCACCAAGCGTCGAAGCACAGAACGTACATCCAATACGACAACCAACTTGCGTTGTTACACAAATGGAATTTCCATATTCATGTCGCATTAATACCGTTTCAATAGAATACCCGTCATATAATTGGAATAAGAATTTAATCGTTCCATCCGAAGACGTTTGTTTTACTAACGTGTTTAAAGTAGTAATATCAAAGGAATTCGACAATTTATCACGCAATCCTTTAGAAAGGTTTGACATATCCTCATAATTTTTTACACGTTTTTTATATAGCCAGTCAAAAATTTGTCCAGCGCGGAACTTCGGTTCTCCTTGTTCCTTTAACCAATCTTGCATTTCATGAATTTGTAAAGAGTAAATTGATGGTTTCTTCGTTTCTACATTTTTCTTTTGTTTTCTTACAGTCGTTTCCATGATGCTACACCTTCTTCCTTAAACAAGCAATATAAAAGCCATCCGTTGCAAAATAATGCGGTAAAATTTGTACTTGACCTTCATTAATATACGGACTTAATTTTTCTGGCATACGTTCTTTTATCGTAGTATCCCATTCAAATTCAGGATGTTCTTTTAAAAATTTATCTATTACTTGTTCATTTTCTATTTTCTCAATTGTGCACGTACTATAAACAAGACGACCGCCTTGTTTTAATAACGGTGCTATTTTTTCTAGTATCGCAAGTTGAATCGTCGATAATCTTTCACTATCGCCTTTATCTTTTCCTAACTTAATATCAGGCTTACGTCTAATTACACCAAATCCAGAACACGGTGCATCTACCAATATTTTATCAAACGTTTCATTTGAAAAGTGCTCTTGCACTTTTCTAGCATCTAGCGCTTTTGTTTCGACATTTTCTAACCCAAGTCGCTCTGCTTGCTGTTTAATTAAACGTACTTTGTGTGCATGTAAATCAAGAGACATTACTTTACCAGTTCCCTTTAAACGCTCAGCTATATGCGTAGTTTTACCACCAGGAGCTGCACAACTATCAAGAACTGTCTCTCCCTCATTTGGTTCTAAAGCGCGTGCTACAAGCATAGAACTTTCATCTTGAATAGAAAGAAATCCTTTTTTAAACGCTTCTGTATGCGCTACATTTCCTCTTTCAATCTGAATTGCATCATCTGACAAGTCACCACGTTTTGCTTCTATACCTTCACTTGCCAACAACTCAATCGCTTCTTCTACCGTTACCTTATCAACATTCACACGCGCTGTAGGTACAGGAGGTAACATATTTACTTCGCACATTTTCTCTGCAGTTTCTAAGCCATATGCAGAAGTCCACTCTTGTACAAGCCAAACTGGATGACTCATCGCAATTGCAAGCCGTTCTACTGGATCCTTGATTTCATCTACAGAAGGTACACCTTCTCTCTGAATCGAACGTAATACACCGTTCACCATACCAGCAATTCCTTTATGCCCGCGACGCTTTGCAATCTCAACCGCTTCATGAATAGCCGCTCTTTCTGGCACTCGGTCTAAATAAATCATTTGATATAAAGATAAGCGAAGCAATACTCTTACCCACGCCTCAACCTTCTTTTTTAAAAAAGGCTGTAAATAATAATCTAATGTGTCACGACGTTGAATCGTTCCATATACAATTTCAGTTAATAAACCAATATCTTTTCTATCAATTGCACTTTTTTCAATTAAATTATTTAAAAGTAAGTTGCTATATGCACCACTTTTTTCCACTTGAATTAAACCATCAAGAGCTAATTCACGAACATTTTGTCTCATGCATTTTCTCCTAACTTCGTTCCAATTTCAGGTTTTGTTCCACGTAAAAATTGTGAACAACTCATACGCTTTTTACCAGAAGGTTGCAATTCAGTAATTTTAACACCTGTTTCATTACTAGTTGCTACTACAAAACCATCTTCTTCGATCGCAACAATCGTACCTGCTTCAGCCGGTTCAGTTACAGGCACTTTTTCTCCCCACCATACTTTAACAACTTGTCCTGCTAAAGTTGTATAAGCAACTGGCCATGGATTCAATCCGCGAATGTGATTGTATACTTCTTCACCTGTTTTTGTCCAATCAATTTTCTCTTGCTCACGTTTTATATTGTACGCAAACGTTACTTCTTCTTCGTTTTGTTTAATCGGTTCTAACTTACCTTGAATTAATAAAGGTACTGTTTTAGATAGAAGATGTGCTCCTGCTTCACTTAATTTATCAAATAATGAGCCTGTCGTTTCACGCTCTTCAATTTCCACTTCCACTTGCGTTAAGATATCACCAGCATCCAATTTTTCTACCATATACATAATTGTAATACCTGTTTTTTCTTTACCTTCCATAATTGCATAATGAATTGGTGCACCACCACGAAGTTCAGGAAGTAAAGAAGCGTGGACATTAATACATCCATACTTCGGTGCTTCTAAAATTTCATTTGGTACAATCTGACCAAATGCAGCTGTTACAATTAAATCTGGCTCTAATGCCAATACTTTTTCATATTCATCTTTTTCACGAATTTTTAACGGCTGTAACACAGGGATACCATGTTTTTCCGCTTCAACTTTAACAGGTGTAGGTGTTAATACTTTTTTTCTACCTACTGGACGATCAGGTTGCGTCACAACCCCTACTACCTCATAGCCATCTTCAATAAGACGACGAAGCACCGGCACTGAAAAGTCCGGTGTTCCCATAAACACTACTTTTATCATTTAAAAACCGCTCCTTTTAACACCTATTCTAGTTCGTTTTCTTCATAATATCTTGTCACTTTCGATGTAAATAAAACACCGTGTAAATGATCGATTTCATGTTGAATTGCACGCGCTAAAAATCCTTCCGCTTCTAATAAAAATACTTTCCCACGGCGATTTTGTGCTCTTACTTTAATATAATCCGCACGTTCTACTTCACCATAAAGTCCCGGGAAGCTTAAACATCCTTCGGGACCTACTTGTTCACCACGTTTTTCTAATATTGATGGATTGATTAACTCGATTTTCCCAGTATCATCATCGACATCAACAACCGCTACTTGCAAGCTTACACCTACTTGAGGCGCAGCTAAACCGACTCCGTCCGCAATTAACATTGTTTCATGCATATCTTTCAACAATTTCACTAACTTTTTATCAAAGTTAATTACTCTTTCGCATGGTGTTTCTAACACTTCATTTGGATGCTTTACTATTTCTAAAACTGCCATATTTCCCTCCGCTACATTAACATTGTTGGATTAAAATCAATTGAGATTTGTAGCTCTTTTTGCATTTCTGCTTGATAATGTTCATTTACCATTTTGAGCACGTTCTTTAAGTTTGGTTCCCGTTTGTATTTTATCATGCATTGATAACGATATCTATCTTTTATCCTTGGAATTGCTGAAGCAACTGGTCCTAACACCATTGTTTGCTGCGAGCAATGCGTTCGTAAATACGAGGCAATTTTTTCCGTCACTTGTACCGCTTTTAATAATTCAGGATGAGATACGGTTACGAGTACAACATAGTAATATGGAGGATATTGTCTTGTTCGTCTCATTTGCATTTCTTGGTCAAAAAACACATCATATTGTTGGTTCTTCGCTAACTCTACACTGTAATGTTCTGGCGTATACGTTTGAATCACAACTTCCCCTGGCAATTCATGTCTACCCGCTCGTCCACTTACTTGCGTCAATAACTGATATGTCTTTTCACTTGCACGAAAATCAGGTAAGTGAAGCATCGTATCTGCAGTTAAAACCCCAACAAGCGTTACTTTCGGAAAATCTAATCCTTTAGCAATCATTTGTGTTCCAAGTAATATATCTGCTTTTTCTTCCCCAAACGCCTTTAATAATTTTTCATGCATTCCTTTTCGACTTGTCGTATCTACATCCATTCGAATGACTCGCGCCTCTGGAAATAGTTTTGTAATTTCTTCTTCTACCTTTTGTGTACCTGTACCAAAGAAACGAATGTATGTACTTTGACAAACTGGACACTCAGTTGGCATATTTTCTTCGTAACTACAATAATGACATTTTAAACGATGATTCATTTTATGATATGTCAATGAAATATCACAATGCGGACATTGTACAACATACCCACAATCACGGCACATAACAAATGTAGAATGACCTCTTCTATTTAAGAAGAGTACCATCTGTTCTTTCTTTTCTAATCGATCTGCTATTTTTTCATGCAGCGCCTTAGAAAACATTGATCGATTCCCGTCACGAAGTTCTTCTCGCATGTCAACAATCTCTACCGTTGGTAAAGCTTGTTCATTCATACGTTTTTCCATTGTTAGTAGTTCATAAACACCTTTTTTCGCCCTTGCAAACGATTCAAGTGTTGGTGTCGCACTACCAAGAACGATAGGACATTTATGGTATTGCCCTCTCCAGACAGCCACATCTCTTGCATGATACCTTGGATTATCTTCTTGTTTGTAACTTGATTCATGCTCTTCATCAATAATAATAATCCCTAAATTCTCAAAAGGCGCAAAAACGGCTGAACGCGCACCAACTACAACTTTCACTTCTTTTCTTAAAATCTTACGCCACTCGTCATACTTTTCTCCAACAGACAACGCACTATGAAGAACTGCAACTTGCGAGCCAAACCTACCTTTAAAACGATCCACCATTTGGGGTGTTAGTGCAATTTCAGGAACAAGAACGATAGCTTCTTTTCCTTTCTCGAGCACTGCTGCTATAGATTGTAAATATACTTCTGTCTTTCCACTTCCTGTAACACCATATAGTAAAAATGGATTATAAGTTTCATTTGTAATTGATGATAAAATCGGTGTAATAACTTGTTTTTGTTCCTCCGTAAGTGGCAATGGTTTCGTTTGTTCAAAACCATCATCGTCATACGGATTTCGGTATACTTCCACATACTTTTCTGAAATGAATCCCTTTTTAACAAGTGCTTTTATTGGAGCATCTGTTATTTGTAACTCTTCTGTAATTACTTTCAACGGTACACTTTTATAATTTTCCACAAAATAATAGAGTACATCTTGTTGTTTTTTACTTTTCAGTTCAAATGCCGCTAATTCTAATTTATCTTCTGGCAACTCCGGCTGAACAACTCTTTGCTTCTTCTTTTGTACTTTATCTTTCACTTGATAAACGACTTCAACCGTACCATTTTTAATTTCTTGTTGAATAGTCCGGTATAAATGTGGCTGTTGCTCGATTACTTCAAAATCAATTGCTTCTTTATCCTGAAATAAATATAGTATTTTAGGTGCTATTTCTTCCTGTTTACAAAGTTGTAGACGTTTTTTATACGTTGCTTTTATCGCAGTTGGAAGCATCACTTGAAAAGCTGAAATCATGTAGCATAACGTTTCACTTGTAAGCCAATATCCAAGTTTTAATAATTCATCATTTAAAACCGGTGTTACATCTAATATTTCATGGATCGTCTTTAACTTCTTACTTTCTACATCCACCGAATCTTTAATCCCAATAATAAAACCTTGCAATTTTCTTGGCCCAAACGGAACTACTACCCGCATTCCTGTCTGTACAATATCTTCCCATTTTTTAGGTATAATGTAATCAAATGGTCGATCTGTCTGACGGGCAGGTACATCAACAATTACACTTGCAAATTTCATAAACGATCATCTTCTAACATCATTTCAATTTGCTTTAATATTTCACGAGCTACCTCTTTTTTCATTAAAAGTGGCAACTCAATAACTTTTCCATCTTTTCTATACATCGTTACAATATTCGTATCCGTGCCAAATCCAGCTCCTTGCGCTTTTACATCATTCGCGACAATCATATCTGCATTTTTCTCACGTAGTTTTTTCGTTGCATATTCCTCTACATTTGTCGTTTCAGCAGCAAAACCGATAAGTAACTGTTTATCCTTTTTCTGACCTAACGTTTTTAAAATATCCACCGTTCTTTCGAGTTCAATGACAGCATCACCATTTTGCTTTTTCATTTTATTATCATGAACATATTTCGGACGATAATCTGCAACTGCTGCTGTTTTAATGACAACGTCTACGTTTTGATAATGTTGAAGAACTGCTTCTAACATATCTTGTGCAGATTCCACTTGCACTGTCGTTACATGTAACGGTGGATTTAATGCTGTCGGTCCTGAAACGAGTATAACATCAGCGCCTAAATTCGCCGCCACTTCTGCAATCGCATACCCCATTTTTCCAGAAGAAAAATTCGTCATAAAACGAACTGGATCAACCTTTTCACGTGTTGGGCCAGCAGTTATTAATATTCTTTTTCCCTGCAATGGTTTGTGTTCTGAGAAAGCTTCCTCTAACCGTGCGATAATCGCTTCAGGTTCTTCTAGTCGTCCCTTTGCTACATATCCACATGCTAAAAAGCCTTCCCCAGGCTCAATAAACGTATATCCTAGCGTTTTCAATGTCATCATATTTTTTTGAACAATTTTATTTTCATACATATGCACATTCATAGCAGGCGCAATCCATACCGGAGCTGCAGTAGCTAACAAAGTAGTTGTAATCATATCATCTGCAATACCACCAGCTAACTTTCCAATACAATTGGCAGTAGCAGGTGCGACAAGTACAACATCCGCCCAATCTGCTAAATCAATATGAGCAATAACAGCCGAGTCTTTCTCATCAAATGTATCCGTATATACATCATGGCGAGAAAGTGCTTGGAATGTAAGAGGCGTAACAAACTTCATTGCCGACTCACTCATCATTACTTTTACAATCGCGCCAGATTGTGTCAATTTACTCGTTAACGCAGCTGCTTTAAAAACCGCAATGCCTCCTGTTACACATAGAAGTATCTTTTTCCCTTTTAGCATATGACTCGTCCTCTTTCTTTTTCAAACTTATAATACTGAAATAGAATTCCCAGCTCGTCAGTACCAATATTTCATTCCTTTCGTAAAAAAATAACAACCTACTTGTAAATAGGTTGTTACCGTTACATAGAAAATTATAAAGTCTATGTTTTATTTTGTCGAAGGCAAAGGCTTATTCAGCAACTTTATCTTCACTTGGTACGTAGCTTAATACTTCCGCATCGATTTCTTCTAATGCTTTACCTACACACTTATGAGAAACCGGTTGCTCTACAACACAGTTATTAGCAAGTTGCATTTCACGTGCACGCTTTGCAGCCACTGTTACTAGTGTGTATTTAGAATCGATTTTTTGTAGTAATGAGTCAATTGATGGATTTAACATAATTATAGACCCTCCGTCATTTCTTTATAATATTTTGCTACCCTTTCGCGGCGGCAATGTTCGCCAACCACAATTGCTTTAATTCTATCACAAGCTAATTCAACTTGATCGTTTTCTACTACATAGTCGTAAGCGTCCATCATCTCGATTTCTTCTTTCGCTACAGTTAAACGATTTTCAATAACATCTTCAGTCTCTGTACCACGGCCGACAATACGGCTCTTTAGTTCAGATAAACTTGGAGGTGCTAAGAAAATAAATACACCTTCTGGGAAAGCTTTCTTAACTTGAATTGCTCCTTGCACTTCAATTTCTAAGAATACATCTTTTCCTTCTTGTAATGTTTTTTCAACATAGTCAATCGGTGTTCCGTAATAATTACCTACGAACTCAGCCCACTCAAGTAATCTTTCATTACGAATCATTTCCTCGAATTCTTCTCTTTCTTTAAAGAAATAATCCACACCATCTACTTCACCTTCACGCGGCTTACGTGTCGTTACTGAAATAGAGTACTGAAAACGTGTATCCTCATGGCTAAACAGCTCTTTACGAACCGTTCCTTTTCCAACCCCAGAAGGCCCTGAAAGAACGATGAGCAATCCTCTTCTACTTCTCATAAATATGTAAAACCTACCCTTCCTCACTTAAATCTTCTTTATTATTCAAACGATGTGCAATCGTCTCTGGTTGAATTGGACTTAATACAACATGCCCATCATCCATAACAATAACCGCCCTTGTTTTTCTCCCATACGTAGCATCAAGCAAAGCATTATGTTCGCGTGCTTCCTGTACTGTTCGTTTAATAGGAGCTGACTCCGGACTTACAATAGCAATAATTCGATGAGCAGATACAATATTTCCGTATCCAATATTTAAAAACCGCATGGCCATAGTTTGCGCCTCCTAGTAAGTCTATCCGATTTCTCCACCACGTATAACTTTATATATTTTTTGAAAGCTACTCAATATTTTGTACTTGTTCACGAATTTTTTCAAGGTTATTTTTCATTTCTACAACATATTTTGAAATTGTTAAGTCATTTGCCTTAGAACCAATCGTATTAATTTCTCTATGCATCTCTTGCACGATGAAATCCATTTTTCTTCCAACAGGCTCTTCAATCTGCAATGTTTCATGAAATTGCTCTAAATGACTTTGCAAACGAACTAACTCTTCATGAATATCACAACGCTCTGCAAAGATTGCGACTTCTGTTAGCAATCTTTGTTCATCTAACTCTTGATTATGTAATTCTTTTAAGCGATTTTCTAATCGTTCACGATATTTTTGTGTAACAATTGGTGCATGTGGAATAATTGCATTTACACAATTGCTAATCTCTTGTAAACGATACGCTATATCTTTATGTAATCGTTCTCCTTCGCCATCTCTCATCGTTTTCAACATATGAGCAGCTTGACGAACAGCCTCATATAAACTGTTCTCAAAATGTTCATTTACATTTTCTATTTCTTCAATTGCTGTTACTTCTGGCATTGCCATTAATTGCTCGAGTGTAATAGAATCTTGTAATTGAAACTTTCCTTTTATATCTTCCATCATCGATTGGTACTGCTCAAGAAGTGACCAATTCACACTTAATTTTCTTTCAACAAGTCCTTCACCTGCTATACTAATAGACACCTCAATGCGTCCACGTCGAACTTGCTGTGCAATTATTTTACGAATTTTGTCCTCAAATACCATCATTTGCTTAGGAAGTCGAATACTCATCTCTAAAAAACGGTGGTTCACCGATTTCATTTCTACTGTAATTTGAAAAGTATCACTTTCTACTTTCGATCTTCCAAACCCTGTCATACTAGAAATCATTTTTATCACATCCAAGCCATAAAATAACTCAATGAAAAAGGTAATAGAGACAAGGCTCTACTACCTTCTGTAAATTATATCACATTTTCATAACATTGACTATTTCAAGTTTAATCCCTTCTTATATAACATTGGCTTTTTCTTTTTCGCCTTTTTCCCTGTTAATAAAGAACCTACTAGTAAGAAAGTCGGAATTGATGACAAACCTCCAATTAATAACCAATCTCTTGCTTGTATCGGCATTGTGCTAAAGATCGGTTGTAACGGTGGATAATATATAACCACTAGCATGAGTAGTAACGAAATGATAACCGCCCCTACTAAATACACGTTCCCAAATGGATTGCGGTGAAAGACAGAATGCTCACTACGACAATCAAATACATGAATAAGCTGAGCAAGTACCAACGTCGCGAACGCTACAGTTTGTGCATATTTCAGTTCATTTGGATGTTGGTTATACGCAATAATAAACGCTACTAACGTCACTGCCCCAATTAAAAACCCTCGACTTATTATTTTCCACGCAAGCCCTCTAGCGAATACCCCTTCTTTCGGGTGGCGCGGCGTTCTCTTCATCACATCTCCTTCAGCCTTATCCAAACCTAATGCCATCGCTGGTAAACCATCAGTAACTAAGTTCACCCATAAAATTTGAATAGGAACCATCGGCAGTGGTAATGCAAGTAACATCGCAAATAACATGACTAAAATTTCTCCAACGTTTGACGCCAATAAGTAGCGAATAAACTTACGTATGTTCTCGTATATATTTCTTCCTTCTTTAATTGCTGATTTAATTGTAGCAAAATTATCGTCTAGTAAAACAAGTGAAGAGGCCTCTTTCGCAACATCTGTCCCTGTAATTCCCATCGCTATCCCAATATCCGCTGTTTTTATAGCTGGAGCATCGTTCACTCCATCGCCTGTCATGGCTACTATATGTCCTTGATTTTGCAGTGCCTTAACAATTTTTAATTTATGCTCAGGTGATACACGAGCGAATACATACGTATCTTCTACAACATTTTCTAATTCCTCCACATCCATATTCGCGAGTTCTACGCCTTCAACAACGCGTCCATCTGGTGGCAAAACTCCTAATTGTTCAGCAATCGCCATTGCTGTCACTTTATGATCACCTGTAATCATTACCGTTCGAATACCAGCTTCTTTACACTCTTTTACCGCCTGCGCCACTTCTGGCCTTGGCGGGTCAATCATACCTTGTATCCCAACCAACATAAAATCTTTTTCAACGTCTCTTTCATGTTCAATAGAATCCGTGACTTTTAAAGGTTTAAACGCAACTGCAATTGTTCGAAGCGCTTGACTACCTAAGCTATGAATAGCCGCCTGTACTTCTCTTCTATATAACTCACTTAACGGCTGCTGCTTATCCCCCCATAAAATCGTTTGACTCATTTGCAAAAGAACGTCCGGTGCTCCCTTCGTAACAATAAACTTCTTCCCCTCTCGATCTCGTACAATAACACTCATCATTTTTCGAGTTGAATCAAATGGAAATTCACGAATAATTTCAAATTTCCCTTTCAATGCCTCACGTGTAATCCCAGCTTTCATTGCTGCAGCTACAAGCGCTCCCTCTGTTGGATCTCCATCTAATACGTACGCCTTTTTCTTTTGAATAATATTTGCATTGTTACATAGTGAACCAAATGTAAGTAGCTGATAAAGTGCTTTTGTCTTAGCTGGATTCACTTCTATTTCACCTTTCATAAAAGAGCCATTAGGTTCATATCCTTGCCCTGTCACTTTCCACAATTCTCCGCCTGACCACATATGTGTTACCATCATTTTGTTTTGCGTCATTGTCCCCGTTTTATCAGAACATATAACGGAAGCACAACCTAACGTTTCTACGGCTGGTAACTTTCGTACAATTGCTCTCTTTTTTATCATACGCTGTACACCAAGTGATAAAGCTACTGTAACAATTGCTGGCAACCCTTCTGGAATAGCCGCAACAGCTAGCGATACGCCAGCTAAAAACATATGATATACTTCATTCCCTTGATACACACCAGCCAATACAACGAGCGCTGTCAAAATAAGAGCTACAATAATTAATATTTTTCCGAGCTGTTCTAACCTTCTTTGCAGTGGTGTTTCCATTTGCTCTGCATTTTGTAACATATTTGCAATTTGACCCATCGCTGTATTCATACCAGTTGCTACAACGACACCTGTTCCAGATCCTCGCGTAATCATTGTCCCCATAAAAGCCATATTTTTTTGATCACCAATTGCAACCTCTTGCCCTTGCAATGCTTCTACCTTCTTTTGCACAGGTACGGACTCCCCTGTCAAAGCAGACTCTTCAATATATAAACTTGATGCCTCAACAAGACGCACATCAGCCCCAATACGATCACCACTGGAAAACTTAATAATATCACCTAAAACAAGTGCTTTAGATGGTGCTTTTACCCACTTTCCATTCCGCATTACAGTAACTTGTGGAGCAGCTAGTTCCTTTAAAGCTTCCAATGATTTTTCAGCTTTTCTTTCTTGAAAAAAGCCGAGAATACCATTGATAATAACAATGGCAACAATAGCAATAGAATCAATGTATTCACCTAAAAACGCAGAAACAATTGTTGCTCCAAACAAAACGAGTACCATGAAATCTTTAAATTGCGCTAAAAATACCATTAGTGCAGAAGGCCTTTTTGCTTCTTCTAATTCATTTGTACCAAATTTCTTAATTCGCCCTTCTGCTTCTTTCTCCGTAAGTCCAACCTTTACATTCGTATTCGTTCTTTCTTCCACTTCATGTGCTCGCATTCCATACCAGTTCATCCTGCCATCGACCTCCTGATTCCAGACATACTCTATTGAAAGCTTATTCAGCCTCGTCCAAAAAAATGCTATAATTAACTTTTAGTTAGAAAGGAGTGTTCATTAATGGCATTCGATGGATTATTTACAAGAGCGATTACACATGAAATTGAAAATTCTCTTTACACGGGAAGAATTTCCAAAATATACCAACCTTCAAAATACGAGATTTTATTACATATTCGAGCGAATGGAAAGAACCAAAAACTAATTCTTTCATCTCATCCTACATATGCGCGTATGCACTTAACGAATCAAAACTACGATTCGCCAGCAATACCGCCAATGTTTTGTATGCTTCTTCGTAAACATTTAGAAGGTGGATTTATTGAAAAAATTGAACAAATCGACTTAGAACGGATTATCCAAATTACAGTTCGCAGTCGTAATGAAATCGGAGACGAATCATTAAAAACATTAGTAATTGAAATAATGGGAAGACATAGCAACATTATCTTATTAGATACGAAAACAAACGTGATTTTAGATAGCTTAAAACACGTTTCATTAGCCGTAAACCGTCACCGAACTGTATATGCTGGTGCTGAGTACGTCGCGCCACCAGCCCAACATAAAATCAATCCTCTGCAAATTGAAACCGCAGATGATTTTATTAGACCGCTAGACTTTCTATCTGGAAATATGGATAAACAACTCGTCGGGGCTTTCATGGGAATATCCCCATTATTTGCAAAAGAAGTAGTAAAGAAAGCCGGTATGGTAAATGAGAAAGCATTATCAGAAGCATTTTTCTCTATACAAACACCATTACTATCTCATGCATATACACCAGCAATGATTACTGCAAATGGAAAAGAATTCTTTTATCTTTTCCCTCTTACACACTTGCAAGGAGAAGAAAAAACATTCTCATCAGTGAGCGAATTGTTAGATCGTTTCTTCTTTGGCAAAGCAGAACGTGATCGTGTAAAACAACAAGCTCATGATTTAGAACGCTTTATGCAAAACGAAAAAAATAAAAACGAGAAAAAACTCATTAAACTCGAAAAAACACTGCAAGATGCCGGAAAGGCAGATAAATATCAACTATTTGGAGAACTACTTACAGCCAATATGTACGCTTTGAAAAAAGGGGATAAAGATATTGAAGTCGTTAACTATTACGACGAAAATAGCGGAACTGTAAAAATTACATTAGATCCTTTAAAAACACCATCTGACAATGCGCAACGCTATTTCCAAAAGTACCAAAAAGCGAAAAATTCAGTTGTTATTGTAGAAGAACAAATCGAAAAAACAAATGAAGAAATTCTTTATTTTGATAGCTTACTTCAACAAATGGAAGCTGCTTCTTCAAAAGATATTGAAGAAATTCGTGAAGAATTAGCTGAAGAAGGTTATGTGCGCAATCGCAAAAAGAAAAACACAAAGAAAAAACCTACTAAACCAGTATTAGATAAATATTTAGCAAGTGATGGTACAGAGATTTTCGTTGGTAAAAACAATAAACAAAATGATTATTTAACAACGAAGTTTGCCCGCCGTGATGAAATTTGGTTACATACGAAAGACATACCTGGCTCTCACGTTGTCATTCGTTCTTTAGAGCCTGCTGAAGAAACTTTACTAGAAGCTGCCAAAATTGCTGCGTATTACAGTAAAGCGAAAGAGTCTAGCTCTGTACCTGTTGATTTCACCAAAATACGCCATGTCAAAAAACCGAGTGGTGCAAAACTTGGTTTTGTTACGTACGACAATCAGCAAACCGTATATGTAACACCAGATGCTGATATTGTAATGAAATTAAAAGCGTAAATAAAAAATGCGTTGCTTATAAGCAACGCATTTTTTATTTATTTTCAATTTAGTTGCTATATCCATTCAATATTGTCAAAAAAATTGACAGTGTCATTTTACATTTGTATAAATTTTTTAAAGCATGTAAATAAAGTACAAGTGTAACTCCAATCAATATTTTTTCATCCCCCTGCTATTTATTGAAGCAATCTGAATTTTATAAACAAACCGTCTCCCACAAATGGCGGGCTATTTTCTTATCTCCCTTAAAATATATGTTTTCCCTACTATCCTTTCTTCAAATATACATTTTGGCACACTATTTGCTTTATTAAATACTGTGAATAGGGGGAATTAACATGACTTTAAAAATTAATAAAATCCAAAATCAACTACAAAACTATGAAATTGACGGGTTACTCATTACCAAAAAAGAAAATCGCCAATATGCAACAGGCTTTACAGGTAGTGCTGGCGTCGTCTTAATCTCTGCGGATAAAGCTGTTTTTATAACTGATTTTCGCTATGTAGATCAAGCGAAATCACAAATAAAAGATGCTGAAATTATTATGCATACAGGAAATTTAGAAAAAGAAATTGCAAATCAAGTATCAAAATTAAACATTCAAAAACTCGGAATTGAAGAGAACAACATGACATTGCAACAATATAAAAACTTACAAAAATGCGTACATGTGGAAATGGTTCAAGTGTGCGAAATCATCGAAAATATTCGTATTATTAAAGACATGCCGGAAATAGAAACAATGAAAATCGCAGCTAATATTGCTGACGAAGCATTTCACCACATCATTACGTTTCTAAAACCAGGAATAAGTGAAAATGATGTACGAGATGAGTTGGAATTTTTCATGCGAAAAAAAGGGGCTACATCCTCTTCATTCCAAATCATTGTAGCTTCTGGCGTTCGTTCTTCACTTCCTCATGGAGTTGCATCAAATAAAATAATCGAGCGAGGCGACATCGTTACATTAGATTTCGGTGCACTTTACGATGGATATTGTTCCGATATAACTCGTACTGTAGCAATCGGAGAATCATCAGAAGAATTCAAAAAGATATACAATGTTGTACGAGAAGCGTTAAAACGTGGAACTAAAGCAATTAAGCCTGGAGAAACTGCGAAAAGTATCGATGATATAACGAGGGATTACATTACAGAACATGGATACGGTCAATACTTTGGACACTCTACTGGTCATGGTCTTGGGTTAGAAATACATGAACCTCTTCGCCTATCCCAAGAAAGTCAGGCTACTTTAGAAGAAGGTATGGTTGTTACAGTTGAACCTGGTATTTACATACCAAACTGGGGCGGTTGTAGAATTGAAGATGATATTGTCATCACAAAAGACGGATATGAAGTTATTACAAAATCAAATCGGGAACTAATTGTGATTCCTTGTTAAAATCATGAACTTTTTAAAAGGAGTTTTTCTCTGCACATAGAATTCTTTCTCTGGAGTCATCGTTTAAAGAGGGGGAATTTTAATTGAATTTTGTAATTGATAAATTGGAGGGTTTACATGTAGAATTTTCAAAGCTTGTTTCCATGATGAATTACGCTCGCTATACAACAATGCAAGCAGTGGAAAGTTTAACAATTGAAGAACTTGATTATTTATATGATAAGGAAGCAAATTCAATTGGCATGTTATTGTATCATATGGCTGCTATTGAATTTTACTACCAGATTCATACTTTTGAAGACCGTGAACCAACGGAGGCTGAATTAGAACGCTGGTTACCTGGCATTGAATTAGGCGATCTTGGACGTGAGAAAATAAAAGGAAACGCTATAGAATTTTACATAAATACATTACAAGAAGTACGTTCCAAAACAATCGAGACTTTTCAATCGTTACCTGATGAATGGTTATTTAAAACGACAGACTTTTGGTATGACAAACCAGCAAATAACTATTTTAAGTGGTTTCACGTTTTTGAAGATGAAATCAATCATCGTGGACAAATTCGTTTAATTAAAAAGATGCAAAAAGCTCATGCAGTAAAATGAGGAAATGCCACCGAATAAGGTGGTATTTTCTTTTATTCATTAACGAATAGCTTTTCGTTTATTATTTTAGTGACTACCACTACCAACATTAAAATGCATATTAAATATAGCATTTTCGCAATAAACAACCACCCTTGAAACATTACAATTCCATCTATTATCTCATTTCCTTTCCATAACAAAAACGGAATTGTGCTGATTATAATGACAAATTCGATGCTGAAAACCATTTTCTTTTTTCGACTATATGCTTTCCATTCATTCCAGCGATACATAGGTGCAAAAATCAATACTCCTATACATAATATAACTGGTACCCATTCACTTTTTAAAAATTGCCCTGAAATAACTGATAATAGTAAACAAACGAGCACACCATAATATCCTATTTTTTCTCTCATTCTTACTACCTCCATTCTATCCTCTCTTTAATATGTAACTCCATATTCTTATCGTGAACCTAAGAAAAATAACAACTACAATTACAATATAAAGACCTTTTGCAGAAGACATCCATTCTTGAAAAATAGACATTTTCTCCATCTGTTTCTGTCCTTCTATTAAAATAAACCCTATGAAAAATGAGCAAACAACAATGATACCTATCATAATTCCAATGCTTTTCTTACTATGTTGTTTCATGTCATCCCATCGGTATAACAGTATAAAAACAAACCCAAAAAGAGGGGTGATACTTATCCATTCATTGTTTGTAAATAGATTTAAAATGATTAATAGACTACAAGATATAATGAATCCCCAAAACCCGATTTTTTTTGCGCATAAGCCCTCCTTAAATTCCATTTTTAGGATTAATTGTATTGTAACATCCATTTCCACTTCTTACCATTACAGTACATGAAATTTCACTTTTTTTCCTATACTCACATACTTTTACTGCTTTCATACAATAAACTACACGAATGCCTAAAGGATGTGAATGTTATGGGAGTTGAATTAACGCTGTTGCATGCTCTCTATATTCTTTGTTTACTCACTATTATTACTTTTTTTATTCTCCGGAAAGATACGACGATTATTTGTATCGTTTTTATCTTTTTATTAGCATTAACCGCTACAAGTTCTATCCCTCTTGCCGTTAGCGGTATTTTTCAAAGTTTCATTTACGCTATTACTGAACTTTTACCAACTATATTAATCATCTCTATTATCGTATCAATGAGCAATCTACTCGTTCATACTGGCATAAATGATACGATGATTTCACCATTTACAAAGATGATTCGTACCCCTACCCTCGCCTACTGGATTATCGGCCTTTTAATGATGACAATTTCTTTCTTTTTTTGGCCTTCTCCAGCTGTCGCCTTAATGGGAGCTATTTTATTCCCCGTCGCTGTACGCGTCGGTCTTCCTCCAATTGGGGTTGCCATTGCTATGAACTTATTCGGACACGGCATCGCCTTATCTGGCGACTTCGTTATTCAAGGAGCACCGAAATTAACTGCAGACGCGGCTGGTCTTCCTGTTTCCAGCGTCGTTTCTGCCAGTGTTCCCCTCGTTATCGTGATGGGCGTTGTTACAACTTCTGTCGCTTTTTTCTTCTTACGAAAAGAATTTGATACAGGATTATCCTTGCAAAACTCCCCTGCATCAACGGAACCATCTAAAACTACTATTTTATTATCTCCTCGCATAAAGAAATGGCTCGCTATATGTATCCCTATCGTATATATCATCGATATCCTTTGCATGATTCAATTTAAACTACAGGGAAGCGATGCAACAGCACTTATCGGCGGAACGACTGTTATTATGATTATCATCATTTCCCTCATCGCCTACAAAGGTAATGGACTAAATAAAACAACCGATTATTTTATAGAAGGGCTCCAATTTGGATTTAAAATCTTTGGTCCAGTTATTCCAATTGCTGCACTCTTTTATTTAGGAGATAGCGGTTTTGTGAAAATTATCGGAGACTATTTACCGAAAGGTTCACATGGAATCATTAACGACTTAGGGATTGCCTTATCTCAAACTGTTCCTTTAAATCAATACGTATCGGCGGGAACATTAACTATCGTTGGTGTCATAACAGGATTAGATGGATCTGGCTTTTCTGGTATATCACTTGCTGGTTCAATTGCCAATCTTTTCGGAACAGCACTTGGGCATGGAACAGCTACATTAACAGCACTCGGGCAAATTGCTGCCATATGGACCGGAGGCGGGACTTTAATTCCTTGGGCGCTTATTCCTGCCGCTGCCATTTGTAAAGTGGATCCATTTGAACTCGCACGCCGAAACTTTTTACCAGTTGTGATTGGCTTAATTGTCACCACGATCGTTGCGATGTTTATTCTATAGTGTAAGCAAGTTTTCTCTTGCTTACGCTTTTTATTATGAAATCCAGTGACTTTCTAAAGGGATTAACTACATGTTAGCGAAGTTATATTAAGAGAATATTTATTTAAAAAACGTTTACGAGGTACAGATTACTTCCATTAGAAAAGGGGACATAACTATGAATGAATTGATTTTCGTCTTATTAATTTGTCCATTACTTATCTTTATCGTTTCTGTTATTGGAACACGCAAGACGAAAACGTATTACGTAATGCCGATTGTAACGTTTGCTAGTTTTTTAATAATAGGTGTTATCGCCTTCACTCCAAAATTCTTCTTTTGGGTTGGCATGTACAGCATCTTCTCATTTATTGTTTCTTATATGACTCTATTGTTTGTAAGAGGATATGAGCTTGCAGAAAGCGCTAAGTAGTTTTTAGTAGAAAGATTATAATATGAATTTTCTTTAATATCGATAGGACTTTACTTGAATTTTTAACAATGATAAAAAAGACGACTGCGTTCCCCCGCAGTCGTCTTTTTTATGTTACGCTGTGATCCAAGCTTCGTCAGCTGGATTTTTACGCCACTCTTGTAATTTTTTCGTTTCAGCTTGTCCGATCATACCTTTTTCTGCTGCAACTTCAGTTAATGCACTGTAATCACTTAAAGAATATGATGCTACGTTAGCTGCTTCTAATTTTTCTTTTCCTGACTCTAGCTCATATGTGAAGATTGATACGATTCCTAATACTTCACAGCCAGCTTCGCGAAGTGCTTCTACACACGTAATTGCACTACCACCAGTTGAAATTAAGTCTTCTACTACTACTACTTTTTGACCTTTTTCAGCTTTTCCTTCAATTTGGTTCCCTTTACCGTGACCTTTTGCTTTACTACGTACGTAGCACATTGGTAAATCCATACGATCGCTTACCCATGCAGCGTGCGCAATACCAGCAGTTGCTGTTCCTGCAATAACTTCTACAGTTGGGAAGTGCTCTTTAATTAACTCTTCTAATCCAGCTGCAATCGCTTGACGTACTTTTGGATAAGATAAAGTTAAACGGTTATCACAATAAATTGGTGATTTCATACCTGAAGACCAAGTGAATGGATCATTCGGTTGTAAAAATACTGCTCCAATTTCTAATAAATGCGATGCGATTTCTTTTTTCATACTGTTACACCTTCCCACTGTTGTTTTACTGTTTTATACGCTTCAAGCGGATTTTCTGCTTTCGTAATACTGCGTCCAACTACAATGTAGCTTGAGCCAAGTTCCCTCGCACGTTTCGGTGTTGCTACGCGCACTTGGTCATTAACATCATCACTTGCAAGACGAATCCCCGGTGTTACTGTTACAAATTCATTTCCGCATACTTCACGTAATTTTGGAACTTCAAGTGTTGAACAAACAACGCCATCAAGTCCACTGTCTTTCATTAATTTTGCATAATGAGCAACCGCTTCTTCTAACGTTTTCTCAATGCCAATCTCTTTTTTCATCATAGCTTCCGAAGTGCTTGTTAGTTGTGTAACTGCAATACAAATCGGTCTCTCTTTTCCTTCTTGCTTACCTTCCTCTAATCCCTCAATCGCAGCTTTCATCATGCTACTTCCCCCAGCAGCATGAACATTTACCATATCAACATCTAGACTAGCTAGGCTACGCATAGCGCTTTTTACTGTATTCGGAATATCATGAAGTTTTAAATCTAGGAAAATCTTATGTCCTTTTTCTTTTAAGTACGTAATAATTGCAGGGCCTTCTTTGTAAAATAACTCCATACCTACTTTGACAAATAACTCTTCCCCTTCAAAGTGGTGTAAGAATTGTTCTACTTCTTGTTTCCCTGGAAAATCTAGTGCAACGATTAACGACTGTGACATGTTTGCTTCCAGCTCCTTCCTTGACATTCCGAAATATGATCAAATCCTAATTCATCTAGTAATGCTGGTAACTCTTCAATAATTGTCGGACATACGAACGGATCGATAAAGTTCGCTGTACCTACTGCAACTGCGCTTGCGCCAGCGTAGAAGAATTCAATTACATCTTCCGCTGTTTCAATACCGCCCATTCCGATAATTGGAATGTTAACCGCTTGGCTTACTTCATGTACCATGCGAATTGCTACTGGCTTAATCGCAGGACCTGATAATCCGCCTGTACGGTTTGCTAAAATTGGTTTAGCTGTTTTTAAATCTAGACGCATACCAAGCAATGTATTAATCATCGTTAAACCATCTGCACCTGCATTTTCAATCGCTTTTGCAATTTCCACTATGTTTGCCACGTTCGGTGACAATTTCACGTATACAGGTACTTCAGAAACCTCTTTTACTCGCTTCGTTAAATCAGCAGCAATTTCAGGATTTGTACCAAAGGCGATACCACCTGTTTTTACGTTTGGACAAGAAATATTTAATTCTAGTGCATGGACATTAGGCGCTTTAGAAATTTCCTTCGCAACCGCTACGTAATCCTCAGCCTGTGAGCCTGCAACGTTCGCAATAATTGGAAGGTCAAATTGTTCTAACCATGGTAATTCCGAATTCATTACTTTGTCTAATCCCGGGTTTTGAAGTCCGATTGCATTTAACATGCCGCCTGGTGTTTCAGCAACACGAGGCGTTGGATTTCCATAACGTGGTTGTTCTGTCGTCGCTTTAATCATGATTGATCCTAGTACACTTAAATCGTAAAACTGTGCATATTCACGACCAAATCCAAAGCATCCAGATGCCGGTATAATTGGATTTTTTAATGATAATCCTGGTAATTCAACTTGCAATCTGTTCATAGTACAACCTCCCCGATTGGAAATACTGGTCCGTCGCTACACACCTTCTTGTAAGAATGTCCACTTGGATCTTCTTGTAAGTGGCATACACATGCGAAACAAGCTCCAATACCACAGCCCATACGCTCTTCTAATGAAATATATGCTTTTTTCTCTTTGTAACGTCCTTCTAATGCACGAAGCATCGCTAACGGGCCACATGAATAAAGAATGTCAAAGTCGATTCCGTAATTATCAATTACATCTGTGACAAATCCTTTTGTACCGTGTGTACCGTCTACTGTCGCAACGTACGTATCACCAAGTTCTGCAAATTTTTCTTCATAGAAAACAACATCTTTCGTTTGAAAACCTAAGATGTGAATCACGCGTACACCCTTTGCAACGAGGCGCTGTGATAATTCATAAAGTGGTGGTACACCAATTCCCCCGCCTACTAGTAAAGCTGTTTGACCAGCTTCTGCTTCTTCTACAGGAAAACCGTGTCCTAATGGTCCTAGTACATCTATCATTTCACCTTGTTTTCTAGTTGCTAATGTTTTTGTCCCTTGTCCTTCGGCACGATATAGCATTGTAAATTCGTTCTTCTCTTGATCTACATTACAAATACTAATTGGGCGGCGCAGAAGGGGCGCAATGCCCTCTGCTACCTTAATGTGTACAAACTGCCCTGGTTCGTTCATTTGCTGTACTAACGTTCCTTGAAGCACTAATTCGTAAATGTTTTTTGCGATTTCTTTTTGGTTAACGACAATCATATTTTGCTTTTGCATCATGCATGTACCACCTCGTGACGCTTTGTTTGCGTAATTTCTTTCATTGAATGAGCTGAGAATGTCATAGATTCCAATACTCGTAAGATTGCTCTCGTTGTATCAAGTGATGTTAAGCAAGCCACACCATTTTCTACTGATTCACGGCGAATGCGGAAACCATCACGCGCTGGTTGTTTGCCTTTTGTTAATGTATTGATTACAAACTGTGCTTTTCCTTGACGGATAATATCAAGTAAGTTATAGTCTTCAGAATCAATTTTGTTTACCACTTGCACTGGAATATTTTGCTCTGCTAACGATTGTGCTGTTCCAGCTGTTGCTAATAAGTTATAACCGATTTCGTGGAAACGTTTTGCAATTTCCATTGCCTCTTCTTTATCTTTATCCGCTACTGTGATGATTACTGATCCGTGCGTTGGGATGTTAATTCCAGAAGCAACTAATCCTTTATATAATGCTTTTTCAAGCGTTAAGTCTTTACCCATTACTTCCCCTGTTGACTTCATTTCAGGTCCTAATGTTGTATCAACTGAGCGTAGTTTCGCAAACGAGAATACCGGCGCTTTTACATATACTTCTTTCTCTTCTGGGTGATAACCAGTTCCGTATCCTTGCTCTACTAAGTCTTGACCTAAAATAACTTTCGTTGCAACATTCGCCATCGGTACGCCCGTAATTTTACTTAAGAACGGTACTGTACGACTCGCACGTGGGTTTACTTCAATTACGTACACTTGATCTTTGAATACTACGAACTGGATATTTAGTAATCCAACAATGTTTAAACCTTTTCCAAGTGCAATTGTATGTTCAATGATTTGTTCTTTTAGTTTTTCAGATAAGCTTTGTGGTGGGTATACTCCAATTGAGTCACCAGAGTGAACTCCAGCGCGTTCAATATGTTCCATAATACCTGGAATGAATACATTCTCACCGTCTGAAATTGCATCTACTTCAATTTCTTTACCAACCATGTAACGGTCAATTAATACCGGATGCTCTGCATGAACTTTAACTGCATTTTTCATGTAGTGCAGTAATTCTTCTTGACGATATACGATTTCCATCGCACGTCCACCTAGTACGTAAGACGGTCTTACTAATACTGGATATCCAATTTCTTCAGCGATTGCTACTGCTTGTTCTACAGTTGTTGCTGTTTTACCAACTGGTTGCGGGATACCAAGCTGTGTTAGAGCTGCTTCAAACTTATCACGATCTTCTGCGCGGTCTAAATCTTCAAGTGATGTTCCTAAAATTTTCACACCGTGTTCTTCTAATTTCGCCGCTAAATTAATTGCCGTTTGTCCACCGAACTGAACGATAACACCTTCTGGCTTTTCTAAATCGATAATGTGCATTACATCTTCGATTGTTAATGGTTCAAAATATAATTTGTCAGAAATACTGAAGTCTGTTGAAACTGTTTCTGGATTGTTATTAACAATGATTGCCTCATATCCAGCTTCTTTAATTGCCCATACAGAGTGAACAGTTGCGTAGTCAAACTCAACACCTTGACCGATACGGATTGGACCAGATCCTAGAACTACTACACTCTTACGATCTGTTCTAACCGATTCATTCTCGTCACCATATGTGCTGTAGTAGTATGGTGTTGCAGATTCAAACTCTGCCGCACAAGTATCTACCATTTTATAAACAGGAGTTATATTGCTTTCTTTACGCATATCGTAAATTTCACGCTCTGTTTTATTCCAAGCTGCTGCAACGTAGTGATCGCTGAAGCCCATTTCTTTCGCAGTTTGTAGTACTTCCATATTTCCTACATTCGCTTTTACTTCACGTTCCATATTTACGATGTTTTCAACTTTTTGTAAGAAGAAGAAGTCCATTTCACACCATTCGTTGATTTCTTCTTTCGTTACACCTTGACGAATTGCTTCTGCTACAATAAACAGTCGCTCATCATCAGCTTTTATAATGCGTTTTTTCATTGTTTCTTTATCAAGTTCTTTTAAATGCTCTAACTCTAAGTGATAAACGCCAAGTTCTAAAGAACGAACCGCTTTTAATAATGATTGCTCTAAGTTACGTCCGATTGACATAACTTCACCAGTTGCCTTCATTTGTGTACCCAGTGTTCTGTTTGCTGATTCAAACTTATCAAATGGCCAGCGCGGAATTTTTGAAACGACATAGTCTAATGCTGGCTCGAAGCAAGCGTATGTTTTTTGCGTTACTGGGTTTATAATTTCATCTAATGTTAGACCGACTGCAATTTTTGCCGCTAGCTTCGCAATTGGATATCCAGTTGCTTTAGATGCTAGTGCAGATGAACGACTTACACGCGGGTTTACTTCGATTACATAGTATTGGAAGCTATGTGGATCAAGTGCAAGCTGAACGTTACATCCACCTTCAATTCCTAATGCACGAATAATTCGTAATGAAGTGTTTCGTAACATTTGATATTCACGGTCACTTAATGTTTGGCTCGGTGCTACTACGATAGAATCACCTGTGTGAACTCCAACTGGATCGATATTTTCCATATTACATACTACAATCGCGTTATCATTTGAATCACGCATTACTTCATATTCAATTTCCTTACAACCAGCAATGCTCTTTTCTAATAAACATTGTGTTACTGGACTATGTTTTAATCCACCTGATACGATTTCAATTAGTTCTTCTTCATTACTACAGATTCCGCCACCTGTTCCCCCCATTGTAAATGCTGGGCGAACAATAACTGGATATCCAATTTCTTTTACAAATTCATGTGCTTCTTCTAGCGTATGAATGATGGTACTAGATGGAATTGGTTCATTTAATTCCTGCATTAATGTACGGAATAAATCACGATCCTCCGCTTGCTCAATTGCTGATAATTTCGTTCCTAAAATTTCAACTCCACACTCTTCAAGTATGCCTGATTTCGCAAGTTCAACAGCCATGTTTAAACCTGTTTGACCACCTAATGTTGGTAAGATTGCATCTGGACGTTCTTTACGAATGATACGGCTTACGAATTCTAGTGTTAATGGTTCTATATATACTTTATCTGCTGTTGCAGTATCTGTCATAATTGTTGCTGGGTTAGAGTTAACAAGGATTACTTTGTAACCTTCTTCTCTAAGAGATTGACAAGCTTGTGTACCAGAGTAGTCAAACTCTGCTGCTTGCCCAATTACAATTGGTCCTGATCCGATTACTAAAATTGTGTTAATGTCTAGGCGTTTTGGCATAACTCTTCCCCTTCTTTCTTGAAGTTTTCAATCATTTCTAAGAAATCTTCGAATAAATCATTTGCATCTTCTGGTCCTGCTGAAGCTTCTGGATGGTATTGCACTGTAAATGCTGGGAACTTCGTATGACGAAGACCTTCTACTGTTCCATCATTTAAAGCGACATGTGTAATTTCAAGTTCTGTATTTTTAACTGATTCTTCTTCTACTGCGTAACCATGATTTTGAGATGTAATTGCTACTTTTCCAGTTGCAAGATGTTTTACTGGATGGTTTAAACCACGGTGACCGAATTTTAACTTACTTGTATTCGCACCAGATGCTAGAGCGAATAGTTGATGTCCTAAGCAAATTCCGAATAAAGGAACTTTACCGATAATGTCTTTTAACATTTCAATTGCTTCTGGTACATCTTTCGGATCTCCAGGTCCGTTACTTAACATAATTCCATCTGGGCTAAGGCGTAAAATTTCTTCTGCTGTTGTATTGTAAGGTACTACAATTACATCACAGTCACGTTTGTTTAATTCTCGTAAAATACCATGTTTCATTCCGAAGTCTACAAGTACAACTCGGTGTCCACGGCCTGGGCTTGGGTATGGATCTTTCGTTGATACGCGTTTCACGTGATCTGTAAATACTGTCGCTTTTAATTGGCTCACGATGTATTCTACATCTGCATCCATGTTACATAGACGTCCACGTAATGTACCGTATTGACGAATTTTTCTCGTTAATTTTCTTGTATCAATTCCTGCTAACCCTGGGATATTTCTTTCTTTTAAGTAATCATTTAACGAAATTTCATTACGGAAGTTTGATGGGTGATCACAAATTTCGTTTACGATTAAGCCATTTACAGATGGGTGAATCGATTCAAAATCGTCACGGTTAATGCCGTAGTTTCCGATTAATGGGTACGTGAATGTTACGATTTGACCGCAATATGATGGATCAGATAATGTTTCTTGATATCCAGTCATTCCTGTTGTAAATACAACCTCACCTGACTTTTCAATTTCGCCTCCGAAACCTTTTCCAATTAATACTGTTCCATCTTCTAAGATAAGTTGTCTTTTCATACTAATGCACTCTCCTTTTGCCATGCGATCTTACCACCAACGATTGTCATTACCGGCCATCCTTGGCATTTCCAACCTGCGAATGGTGTATTTTTTCCTTTTGATAAGAATGTTGTTGGGTCAATCTCTTCTTCTTGTTCTAAATCAATGATTGTAATATCAGCTGTTCTACCTTCTTTCAGGCGACCTGCTTCTAAGCCGAATGTATCAGCTGGCTTTTCTGTTAAGAATTGAATTAACTGCTCTAATGTAATAATTCCTTTTTTCACAAGGTTTGTGTATAGAAGTGGGAATGCTGTTTCAAAACCAGTAATTCCGAATGGCGCTCTTTCAATTCCTTGTGCTTTCTCTTCCGCTGTATGCGGTGCATGGTCAGTTGCGATCATATCGATCGTTCCATCTAGTAATCCTTCAATTAATGCTGCATGGTCTTCTTTTCCACGAAGCGGTGGGTTCATTTTAAAGTTAGGATCAACTGATGGGATATCATCTTCACATAACACTAGGTGATGTGGTGTTACTTCTGCTGTTACTTTAATTCCAGCTCGTTTCGCATCACGGATTACACGTACAGAACCTTTTGTACTTACGTGACATACGTGATAGTGACAATCTGCTGCTTCAGCAAGCAGTATATCCCTTGCAATATGTACAGATTCACATACTGATGGGATACCGTTTAATCCGTGTTTCTCAGAAAACTTCCCTTCATGTACACAACCTTTATTAATAAGCGTATTCTCTTCACAGTGCGCAACTACTGCCATATTTAATTTCGCTGCACGTTTCATAGCCGCTAACATCATGCTAGCATCTTGTACGCCTACGCCGTCATCTGTGAAAGCAAATGCTCCAAGTTCTTTTAATGTTTCGAAATCTGTCATTTCAGAACCAGCTTGACGTACTGTAATTGCTCCGTATGGTAGTACGTTGACATGCGCTTTTTCTTTAATACGTTTTTGCAGGTCTTCCATATGTTCTCTGCAATCTGGTACTGGGCGTGTATTTGGCATTGAGCAAATTGTAGTGAATCCACCTTTTGCCGCTGCTAGTGTACCTGTTTCAATTGTTTCTTTATGTTCACCACCTGGTTCACGAAGATGTACGTGTACATCTACTAATCCAGGTGCGATTAAATTTCCGTTCACTTCGATTACTTCAGCATTATCTGCCGTAATATTTTCTGCTACCTTAGCGATTTTACCGTCTTGTACGAGAAGATCTGTTGCTACGATTTTTCCTTCTTCATTCATATAACGACCATTTTTAAACAAGTAATTCATGTTTCATTCCTCCTAATACATTTGGTAAGGCGCGTTTTAGTACAGCCATTCTTACGTAAACTCCATTTTCCATTTGTTTAAATATGCGTGAACGCTCACACTCAACAAGTTCACTTGCAACTTCAACATCACGGTTTACAGGAGCTGGATGCATAATAATGCTTCCTTCTTTCATACGCTTTTCTCTTTCCACTGTTAATCCGTGTCTCTCATGATACTCTTTCATAATGTCTGTTTCATAATGATCATGACGCTCATGTTGTACACGAAGTAACATCATTACATCCACTTCTGGAACAAGTTCATCCAATGGTTTGTATGTTCCAAATGTGCTGTCTTCATCTTTCCACTCTTCTGGACTTGCAAAGTAAATTGTTGCACCCAGTTTCGTTAATGCTTCTGCATTAGAACGTGCTACTCGGCTATGACGAACATCTCCTACTATCGCAATCTTTAATCCTTCAAATCTTCCAAACTCTTGTTTAATTGTAAGAAGATCGAGTAGGCACTGCGTTGGGTGGTTTCCACATCCATCTCCAGCGTTTAAGATTGGGATATTTACCTGATCTTTTAGTTCATCGAAGTAGCGATCTTGCTCATGGCGGACGATCACCGCTTTTGTTCCGATTGATTCTAGTGTTCTTATCGTATCGTATAGAGTTTCTCCTTTTTGTACGCTAGATGCATCCGCTGAAAAGTTTAAAACATCTAGTCCTAATCTCTTCTCAGCAACTTCAAAGCTAAATCTCGTTCTCGTACTATTCTCAAAGAACAAGTTCGCAACAAAAGTTTGCTCTGTCGTTTTGCTCTCTTTTCCATTCGCGAAATCTTCTGCGTCTTTTAGGATTTCTGAAATTTCTACTTCCGATAATTCACTCATCGTTAACAAATGGCTCATCGTCATCCCTCATCTTTCTGATTTTTATGTTACCACTTTTGTATTTTTATAACAACATTTGTATAAAAATACCCTAGTCATGTAAGACTAGGGTGCAAGGAAGAAGCCACCCTTTTCTGTCTCACAGGACTGAATTAAAAGGTTATTATTATGAAGCAATCTGCTTAGGTTGTTTTATTTGTTTCGTTTCCGGTAGTAGTAGATTTAACAGTACACCTACAATTGCTGCTAGTGCCATTCCTTCTACTTGGAACGATTCTCCTACGTGAAGTACCGCTCCACCAATACCGATTACTAGTATTACTGATGCAATCATTAAGTTTCGTTTGTCACTTAAATCTGTTTTATCATCTACCATCATGCGTAATCCGCTTGATGCAATTACACCGAATAGTAAGATTGATACCCCACCCATAACTGGTGTTGGGATCGAATGAATCAGCGCAGAAATCTTACCGATAAATCCGAACATGATTGCGAATACTGCTGAACCGATGAATAAGTATACACTGTATGCTCTCGTAATTGCTAGCACACCGATGTTTTCACCATACGTTGTATTCGGTGGCCCGCCGATTAGTGATGCGATTAATGTTGCTACTCCGTCACCGAAGATCGAACGGTGTAAACCTGGTTTTTCAATTAAATCTCTTTTAATAACATTTCCAAGTACAATTTGATGTCCGATATGTTCTGATATTGTTACTAGTGCAACTGGTACCATCAAGAGTACAATCTTCCATGAAAACTCTGGTGTGTATGTGACAAATGGTACTGTGAAATCTGGTACAACAAACCATTTTGCCTCAGCTACCGGCTTTAAGTCTACTAGCCCTTGGAAGTAAGCGAAGATATATCCGCCGATAATGCCAAGTAACACTGGTATGATACTGAAAAATCCTCTTCCGAATATCGAGCATATAATTGTAATTGCTAATGTTACTAATGCTACTGAAAAGTGTATAAAGCTATATTTGCCATCCGCACCGTTCATCGCCATATTAACTGCTGTATGTGCTAACGCTAAACCGATTACCATTACTACCGGTCCAACTACGATTGGCGGAAGTAATTTCATAATCCACTCTGATCCTGATTTCTTAATTCCGAGTGAGATTAAGATGTACACAAGCCCTGCTAGCAAACCACCAAGCATTGCTGCTCCCGGTCCACCTGCCGTTTTCGCTGTTATAATCGGTGCGATAAAGGCGAATGATGATCCTAGATAGGCAGGTACTTGACCTTTCGTTATAAGAAGAAACGCTAACGTTCCTAATCCACTTGATATTAATGCTACTGATGGATTCAATCCTGTTAAAAACGGAACAAGCACTGTTGATCCAAACATCGCGAACAAATGTTGTATACTCAAAAATAACCATTTTCCCGGTTTCGGTACTTCATTAACGTCTAACACTGGCTTTTGTTCCATTGTTACATCCTCCTTCAGTTTAAATCTTTGCAATAAAAAAACTCTTTGTGCCTGTGCACAAAGAGTCCTACACTTTCGTATGCCAAATTTGACATATGAAAGCCAAGACCCTTTGGCAGCCTCACAGGACTACATTTAAAAGGGCTTTACTTATCGTATATGCTTACTCGATCTTGTTGATCTGTCTCTTGCAAATCAACTTCGATACGCTCTTCACTTGATGTTGGGATGTTCTTTCCTACATAATCAGCGCGAATTGGTAGTTCACGATGACCTCTATCAACAAGAACCGCCAGTTGGATTTGAGATGGTCTACCTAAATCCATAAGAGCATCCATTGCTGCTCGAACTGTTCTTCCTGTATATAACACGTCATCCACAAGGATAACTTTTTTCTTCGTAATATCTACAGGGATATCAGAACCTTTTACAAGTGGTTCTTTATTTTTGGATTGCAGTGTTAAATCATCACGATATAACGTAATGTCTAACTCTCCAACTTCCATTTCTTTTCCTTCAATTTGACCAATTCGTTCTGCCAAACGTTGTGCAATAAAAATTCCACGAGTTTTAATTCCGACAAGAACACAATTATCGACACCTTTATTTCGTTCCACGATTTCATGACTAATTCGTGTTAAAGCACGGCGAATCATTTGGTCATCTAAAACGACAGCTTTCTCTTGCATGCTCTACACCTCCAAGCTTTTTTTCTTGCGTGAGAGTAATGGTATAAAAAAAGTCCTCTCAGCGTGTGCGAGAGGACTTTTGAAAAAAGGGTACAACATACCCTAAGTATTTCAAACCGTTACCTTCTCAACCTCACGGGGCTGTGTTAAAGGATCATTATTTAACTGTTGTCAGTATCTCAGTTTTCTTGTGATTTGTCAATACTATTTCCGTAAAATATTTAATGCTTCTTCAAATACTTCTGGAATCGGTGCCTCAAACTGAATATATTCACCAGTACGAGGATGATCAAAGCCTAAAATACCTGCATGAAGTGCTTGTCCATTCATATCTAACGTTTTCTTGGGACCATACTTCGGATCTCCTGCAAGTGGATAGCCAATATATTTCATATGAACACGAATTTGGTGCGTACGTCCCGTTTCTAAGCGACATTCTACAAGTGTAAAGTCTTTAAAGCGTTCTAACACTTGGAAGTGAGTAACAGCGTTTTTACCATTTTCATCAACTGTCATACTTTGACGCTCTTTCTTATCACGACCAATTGGTGCATCGATAGTCCCCTTATCATGCGGGATAACACCGTGCACAATTGCTTTGTAACGTCTTGTTACTGTTTTTGCTACAAGTTGATTTACAAGTGATTCATGCGCCATATCATTCTTAGCAACCATTAATAATCCAGATGTATCTTTATCAATACGATGCACAATACCTGGACGCATTACACCGTTGATACCTGATAAATCTGTACAATGGTGCATAAGGCCGTTTACAAGCGTACCACTTGTATGTCCTGGCGCTGGATGTACAACCATACCACGTGGTTTATTTACAACAAGCACATCTGCATCTTCATAATAAATTTCTAAATTCATATCTTCTGGTTGAATATCTAACGCTTCTGGATCAGGAATCGTTACTGTAATTTCATCTTCTTCTTTTACTTTATAATTCACTTTTACTGCTTTCCCGTTTACTGTCACAACATCATCTTTAATCCATTGCTGTACTTGTGAACGTGACCATTCGTTATTTATTCCTGCAACGAATTTATCAATTCGCTCATTTTTTTGCTCTTCTACAACTGTTACTTGTACTACTTCACTCATTCAATTACTCCTTCGCTTTCTTGCCTTCTAATAATGTTTGAATAATAATTAATACAACACCAATACATAACGCTGAATCAGCTATATTGAATACTGGATAGTTGTACGAGAAAATATACACGTGAATGAAATCCACTACTTCTTGTCTAAATACACGATCAATAAAGTTACCAATTGCCCCGCCTAAAATTAGGCCTAACGAAATACCTAGAAGCTTATCTGTTTTCGCATACTTTTTCATATAAAATACGATAAACACTACAAAAACAACTGTAATAATGTAGAAGAACCACATTTTATTTTCTAAAATACCCCAGGCAGCGCCTCTATTTCGATGTGATGTTATGTATAATACATTGTCGATAATTGGAATACTCGTACCCAATTCCATGTTCTTTACAATTAACCACTTCGATATTTGATCGATAGCAATGACAAATAACGCTATTACATAATATATCATTTTCATTTCCCCCACAAAGACAGTGTACCTCAAAATTTTAGCATAGCTGCTACCTTTTCACAATGAACCTTTATAGAAGAATAAAATAAATTAAAAAAAGGTAATATAATATCGTTGTGCGTATTCATACATTTACCTTTTCATAGAAAAATTCATGAATTGTTCGGGCAGTCGGCATTGTTTTCATTTGCTTTGTCGAAATTAATCTCCCGGTCTCTTCACAAATACCGTACATGTCTATTTCCATTTTAAATAATGCACGTTCTACATCCTTTAAATCCTCTTTTATATCATGTAATAGCAATTTTTTCTTTATCTCTTCCTTAATTTCATATCCAAGCTCTTGGCTGAACTCGACATCATATTTGTGCATTACTTCTTTAGCTAGTCTCTCTTGCAACTCTTTTCTCATCAATTGCAATTCTTCTTTTATTTCCATGTAGATTTCATTCACGTGTACATTCCTCCTAGCTGTAATGTACAGTTAGTGTGTCCGAAATTTATTTGCTTACCTCACACACATTTTTCCTTCACAGGAAAGAGCCTGAAAGTTATTTTGATATATCATCAAAATAAAAAACTGACTGCATAAATAGCAGTCAGTTTTTTATTATTTTACATAGTTTTCTTTCACAACTGTTGCACAACGCTCACATAATGTTTCATGTTCAGCATCTTTACCAATTGTTTCTGAAACTACCCAACAACGTTCACATGTTTCACCAGTTGCTTGAGCAACAACAACCGCTGTATGTTCATACTTCGGTGCATCTGCTGGCGCTTCTTCCATCATACCACCAAGTTTATACTCAGAAACGATGAATAATTGCTTTAAGTCTTCGCTAATAGACTCTAACATAGCTTTCATTTCTGCAGTTGGATATAGCGTAATGCTTGCATTTAATGACTTACCGATTACTTTTTCATTACGAGCTACTTCTAGTGCTTTTAACACGTCATCACGTAATGTCATAAATGCATCCCATTTTGTTTTTAATGCTTCCGCGTCATCTAATTGTACAGCTTCTGGCATATCAGTTAATTGTACACTTTCTTCTGTTACGCCTGGAATGTATGGCCATACTTCATCAGCTGTATGCGGTAAGATTGGTGTTACAAGTTTCGTTAACGCAACAAGAACATCATATAATACAGTTTGAATTGCACGACGATCTTCGTGGTTTGCACCTTCAATGTATAAAATATCTTTTGCAAAATCTAAGTAGAATGAACTTAAATCAATTGTACAGAAGTTATGAATTGCATGATACACAGCAGCGAAATCGTATGTCTCATATGCTTCTTTAACTTTTGTAATTAAGTCATTTAATTTCACTAACATGTAACGATCTACTTCACGAAGCTCAGCTACAGCTACTGCATTTTCACTTGGCTTAAAGTCGTCTAAGTTTCCTAATAAGAAACGGAATGTGTTACGGATTTTACGATACACTTCTGCTACTTGTTTTAAAATATCATCTGAAATACGTACGTCAGATTGATAGTCAACAGAAGATACCCATAAGCGTAAGATGTCTCCGCCTAATTGATCCATGATTTTCTTCGGTACGACGATGTTTCCAATCGACTTACTCATTTTACGTCCTTCACCATCTAGTACGAAACCGTGGCTTAGTACGCCTTTATATGGAGCTTTACCTGTTACAGCAACTGCTGTTGATAATGAAGAGTTAAACCAACCACGATACTGGTCAGATCCTTCTAAATATAAATCAGCTGGACGCTGTAAATCTTCGCGCTCTTCTAATACAGCTTGGTGAGAAGAACCTGAATCGAACCATACATCCATGATGTCTGTTTCTTTACGGAATTCGCCATTTGGGCTACCTGGATGTGTAAATCCTTCTGGTAATAGATCTTTCGCTTCACGCTCAAACCATACGTTAGAACCGTGTTCACGGAATAAATCTGCTACATGGTTAATTGTTTCATCTGTAATAATTGGATCGCCATTCTCAGCATAGAATACCGGAATTGGCACACCCCATGCACGCTGACGAGAAATACACCAGTCACCACGGTCACGAACCATATTATGAAGACGAGTTTCTCCCCATGCTGGTACCCATTTTGTTTCCGCTACAGCTTCTATTAATTCTTTACGGAATGCTTCAATAGATGCAAACCACTGTGCTGTCGCACGGAAAATAATTGGTTTTTTCGTTCTCCAATCATGTGGGTATGAATGCGTAATGAATGTTAGTTTCAGTAACGCGCCTACTTCTTCTAATTTTTCTGTAATTGGCTTGTTAGCTTTATCATAGAATAAGCCTTCAAATCCAGGTGCTTCATTTGTTAATACACCTTTATCATCAACTGGGCAAAGTACTTCTAATCCATACTTTTTACCAACAACGAAGTCATCTTCCCCGTGTCCTGGTGCTGTATGAACACAACCTGTACCTGCATCTGTTGTTACGTGATCTCCTAGCATTACTAATGAATCACGATCGTAGAATGGATGTTTTGCAACTGTGTACTCCAGTTCGCTACCTTTTACTGTTTTCACAACTTCAGCATTTTCCCACTCTAACGTTTTTGCAACTGTCTCAAACAGCTCAGAAGCAATGATATATTTCTCATCATTTACTTTTACAATGCTATATTCAAGCTCTGGGTGAACAGAAATACCTAAGTTTGCAGGTAATGTCCAAGGTGTTGTTGTCCAAATGATGTACTTTTCATCACCTTCTAATACGTTCTTTCCATCTTTTACAGGGAATGCTACGTAAATAGATGCTGATTTTTTATCTTGATATTCAATTTCAGCTTCTGCTAAAGCAGATTCACTCGTTGGAGACCAGTAAACTGGTTTTTGACCTTTATAGATATAACCTTTTTTCGCCATGTCACCAAACACTTTAATTTGTTGTGCTTCATAAGCGGGCTCTAAAGTAATATATGGATTATCCCAATCTGCACGTACACCTAGACGCTTAAATTGTTCACGTTGACGTTCTACTTGTTCATATGCATACTCTGCACATAACTTACGGAACTCAGCAACTGTCATTTCTTTACGCTTTACACCTTTATTTGTTAAAGCTTGTTCAATTGGTAAACCGTGCGTATCCCATCCTGGAACATATGGCGCACTAAAACCAGTCATTGATTTATAACGAACAATAAAGTCTTTTAATACTTTATTTAATGCATGTCCCATATGAATGTCACCATTCGCATATGGAGGTCCATCATGCAATACAAATAAAGGACGACCTTTTGTATGTTCTTGTACTTTTTCGTAAATATTCATTTCAGCCCATTTTTCTTGCATTGCAGGCTCACGTTTTGGTAAGTTCCCACGCATTGGGAACTCTGTTTTCGGCATCAGTAATGTATTTTTGTACTCCATGCTCAATTCCTCCTTACATGTATATAAGAAATACTTAAAAAACGGAATAAAAAAGAGACTTTCTCATCCCAAAAAGGGACGAGAAAGTCTCCCGCGGTACCACCCTAGTAGATCATATACATATGTATAGAATCCTCTTATATTCTTAACGCGAATACACGCCTACGCTTACTCTATTTGTTCAGCGCGGAACTCCAGGGTGATATTCCCACTATCTCCTTATCCTGAGCTTACACCGTCCTCAGTTCGCTATATAAGGTTTGAAAAGGTACTTATCCCTATCTTCGTTTTTCTTAATAAATATGTTGTTTAAAATTATATGTAATAATGAGAAAAACGTCAAGCTTACACTGTTTCTTCTTTTTTCAACAGTTCATCTACTTCGTCTTCTAACTCAATTAGTTTATCCCAATCATCGTTGTTTAACATTTCAAGCTGTGTTTCTAATAACATACGGAAACGAGTTCGGAATACTTTCGCTTGTTTCTTTAACTCTTCAATATCAAAAGCAACTTTTCTTGATTTTACTAATGCTTCGTTAATAATACGATCAGCATTCTTTTCAGCTTCACGCACAATTAATTTCGCTTCTTTTTGCGCATTACGTTTTACTTCTTCCGCTGCTTCTTGCGCAACAACGATAGATTTGTTTAACGTATCTTCAATATTAGAGAAATGATCTAACTTCCCTTCTAACTGCGCAACTTTTTCTTCTAAAGCTTTTTTCTCACGAATGACCAATTCATAATCTTTGATAATTTGATCAAGAAACTCATTTACTTGATCTTCATCATAGCCACGGAATCCGCGACCAAATTCTTTGTTATGAATATCTAATGGTGTTAACGGCACAACGCCACCTCCAAGTAGTTATCTAAATTTCCTCTTTCAATTATATCTTTTCTTCGACAAAATAGGAGGATTTCCTTCTAAAAAACCAATCATTTTAGTATACCATACAAAATTCTCCATTTGTCGCGTTTTGTTCTACCTTCTACAGAAAATAATTTACTTCGGCCATATCCTCTAACAGAGAAAACGTCTCCTGGATAACATTCATAAGAAGTTTGTTCCACTATTTTCCAATTAACTTTTACTAAACCATTTTTAATGAAAGGTTGTACTTTCTGTCTAGATAAATGTAACATTTCAGCTAACATAACATCTAAACGAAGTGAAGAAACCGTTCCAGATTTCTCCCCCCACGTTTCATGTATCTGTAGAATTTGTTCTCCTTGTACTGCTGATAAGGAGACTTTTACTTTTCCTATTGCTTGTAAGTTCATCTCAATGTACGATACGATTTCTTTCGCAACTACAATTTGGGCACGATTTTCTTGCAGCAAAATATCACCACATTTTTCTCTCGTTAAACCAAGAGACATAAATGTACCTAATATTTGCCTATGTTCTAGCGTATAAAACTTGGAAGGATAGTCAATTTCTAATACTTCTACTTGAAATTCTTCTTCATTTAATTCTAGATAGTCTGGATAAATGAGTGCTCTTTTACGCTCTGCATTAGGCGTTGCACCACCAAATTGCACAGCAACATCTCCTTGTCCAATTACCATAGAAACAATTTGTTGCTGTCTTGGATCAAGGAAATCTGTTAATTTCACTTGATGGTACTCCGCCGTTCGCTTCCACTCTAGCACTTTATCTACAAAGACCTCTTCATCAGGCCTAAAATGTTCGTAAATGCTCATGTATTTAACCTCTTACTATAAGAAATAGCCGAACAAGCTGAACAAACCACTTTTAGCAAGTTTTAACGCAAAAATCGCAACGAGTGGAGAAATATCAATCATACCCAGCGGCGGAATAAATCTGCGGAATGGTTCTAAATACGGTTCACAAATTCGCGCCAAGAACTCTCCAAAAGATGATTCCTTTGCACCAGGAAACCATGATAGGAGAATGTAAATAATCAGTGCCCACGAGTAAATCTCGATAGCAGAACTTAACACCATTAAAACTGTTGTCATGGCGTATTACCACCTCTTTATATTTGTTTCTTCTTCTTCACCGAATAACTCTGAAATTGCACCAACAATATCAACATTTTCAGGTGTACACATAAATGTTTTCGGTCCTATTTTTTGAATGTCCCCGCCTATAGCGTATACAGTACCACTTAAAAAGTCAACGATACGTACCGCTTGATCAGTAGACATTCTCTGCAAATTAATTACAACAGCTCGTCTACCTTTTAGGTGGTCCGCAATCCCTTGCGCTTCCGAATATGTGCGTGGTTCTAATAAAACAACTTTTGAAGATTGTTTTGCTGTTTCAATACTCACAACATTTTGCTTCGGTTGCGCTTTCGGAAACGTAACATCTTGTTGTTCTGGTGGATCTTGCTGCTTTTTCATGTCTGTTTGCTCCTTTTCATAACCATATTGAGCTGCTTCTTTTTCTTCCGGTGTATCAAAAAAGAAGTATTTTACTTTTGACCAACTCATAATAAGATTCTCCTTCCTTTTACGCTTTTCCTACTAAAATCGTTCCCAAACGAATATATGTAGCCCCTTCTTCAATTGCAATCGTGTAATCGTTGGACATTCCCATTGATAATTCTTTACATGGCGCATGTAATAACTCTAGCTCCTGCACCTCTGTTTGTAGCATACGTAATTCCTTAAAACAGCGTCTGATTTCTTCCTCTTCTTCTGTAAATGGAGCCATCGTCATTAGTCCGACCACTTCAATTTTATCGAATTCTTGCAAACTTTGAATAAAAGAAACAACCTCTTCTATTGCCAATCCTTGCTTCGATTCTTCGGATGAGGTTTTCACTTGAATAAAGCATTTCACTTTCTTATCAGCACGTTTCTGAATTTCTTTCGCCAGGGAAAGACGATCTAACGAATGTAAATAATCAATTTCATTAATGATTTCTTTTACTTTTCTCGTTTGTAATGAGCCAATAAAGTGCCAATTAACTTTTGAACCGAAATGCTCGTATTTCTGTAAGAAACCTTCATTTCTATTTTCACCTAAATCGATAATTCCAGCTTCAATTACTTCGTTTGTTTTTTCAATCCCTACAGTTTTTGTCACTGCAACAAGTTTAATATCTTGCAACGAACGTCCAGCTCGAGCGCAAGATTCTTTAATAGCTTCGTTTACAATCACTAAATTTTCTTGTACTGTCACTTGCTTCCTTCCTCCTTAAAACCTATGAAACTCAACATTCTTCCTGTCTTACCTTGATCACGACGATGAGAGAAAAATAGTTGCTCTTCACAGCTTGTACAAAGAGATGACATTACAATATGCTCTTCTTTTATGCCTGCTTGTACACATAATATACGATTAATTTCTTTTAAATTAATTGCGTACTGCCCGTCAGAAATTTTTTGATGAGGAACAGCACCGCTAACTACTTCCTGTGCTGCTGTTAATACACGATCATCCACAACATAACAACAAGATCCGATCGACGGCCCAATTGCAACATGAATTTCATCACTTGAAATACCTTCTGCATTCCACTTTTGAATCATTTCCTTTGCAATCTCTTGTACAGTGCCTTTCCATCCAGCATGCGCAAGTCCTATCATACCATGTGATGGTGCATAAAAATAGAGCGGAACACAATCCGCGTAACAAGACGTTAACAGAACATCTTCATTACTCGTATAAATGCCATCTGTTTTTGAAATGCCGTCCTCATATGAATAGACGCCACTTCCTTTTTCCTGTTGCCCTACTTTTTCAACATGATGAGCATGAACTTGTTCAGAGCAAATCCAGTTTTCTAATGGTTTTTGTAACTTATTTGCTAAAATGCGTCTGTTTTCATGAACGTTCTCCACGATATCATTCACATGTAATCCTAAATTCATCGCATGAAAGGAGCCCGTACTTATCCCACCATCTTTTGTCGTAAATCCAGCAGTAATGTTTCCAAGTTCTTTCCACGCTTGTAAATACAGTATACCGTCCACATATTTAAATGGTTCTCTCATAATAAAGCGGCTCCTTTTAATTAAAATAACAGAAAAAAGCATGGTACTTCCTGTCTATTTTACCATACTTTTATTTTTTCATAATCCTAACAGAAAAAAAAGAGGAATTTGTAATATTCTTTATGAAATTGTCGGTGTTTGTATTGATTCTGTTACAGAATTAACAGGATTTACTCTTACAAGTATGACATCTTCCCCAATTTTCACAATTTCCTTCCAAGGAATTACAATCTCAACATCTTTTCCAAAAATACCTAGCATACGTGTCTGTTTGGAAATAATAACAGAACAAATTTTCCCTGTGTTCATATCAATTTCAATATCTCCAATATTCCCAATCCTTTTTCCATCTGAAATATTTATAACATCCTTCATCTGTAACTCTGAAATTCGTATCACCATTTTTATCCTCTCCCTTATATGACGAATTGGAAACTGTTTCTCATATTTACAGGAAGCCACCTATACGAAACACCATGCTAGTTTCATTATATGAACACTAATCCCCTACTATGAGCACAAACCATATTACATATAAAAAGGTCTCACCATAATTGGTGAGACCTTATCCTTGAATCGTTTTATTCATTTGTTTAATGGCTGACTTCTCTAAACGTGATACTTGCGCTTGGGAAATCCCAATTTCTTCTGCAACTTCCATCTGTGTCTTTCCTTGGAAGAAACGTTTTCTAATAATCATTTTCTCTCGATCATTTAAACGCTTCATTCCTTCTTTTAATGCTAATTCTTCAACCCACTGCTCGTCCTTTTGTTTTTCATCACTTAACTGATCCATAACAAAGATAGGATCTCCTCCATCATTATAAATCGGTTCAAATAATGAAACTGGGTCTTGAATCGCATCTAAAGCAAATACTATCTCTTCATGAGTTACTTCTAGCACTTTTGCAATATCCATTGCTGTTGGTTCTTTTGAATTTTCTGCAATCAACTTTTCTCTTACTTGCAAAGCTTTATACGCAATATCTCGCAATGAGCGCGATACGCGAATTGGATTATTATCACGCAAATATCTGCGTATTTCCCCAATAATCATCGGCACAGCATACGTTGAAAATTTTACATTTTGGCCTAAATCAAAATTATCAATTGATTTCATAAGTCCAATGCAACCAACTTGAAATAAATCGTCAACATATTCTCCTCTGTTATTAAATCTTTGGATGACGCTCAGTACAAGACGTAAGTTTCCATTCACTAATTTTTCTCTTGCGCTTATCTCTCCACTTTGCATTTCACGAAATAATTTACGCATCTCTTCATTTTTTAATACTGGAAGTTTAGCTGTATCAACACCGCAAATTTCTACTTTGTTTCTCGTCAAAGTGTTCCCTCCTATCGGGAGTTGCTGTACAGTGTAAAGTATTTCCTTTGAAGGGGATTTTATGCATATGGTTTTTTCACGATTTTTTATTTAAATTATCTTTCCTAATACAACTAAATAGAATAAGACCAGCCTACATAACGGCTGGTCTTATTCTTCACACCATTTTATTAAATTCTTTTCGTAATCTTTTTATAATTCTTTTTTCTAAACGCGAAATGTATGACTGTGAAATCCCAAGCATATCCGCCACATCTTTTTGCGTCTTTTCCTCTCCTCCGGCAAGACCAAACCGAAGTTCCATAATTTGTTTTTCACGATCATTTAATTGGTGTAATGCTTTCATTAAAAGGTGACGATCTACAGTAGCTTCTAAATCTTTTGTAATAATATCATCATCTGTACCTAACACGTCAGACAACAACAGTTCATTCCCATCCCAATCAATATTTAGCGGTTCATCAAAAGAAACTTCTGAACGATTTTTGTTATTTCGACGTAAATGCATTAAAATTTCATTTTCTATACAACGCGATGCATATGTTGCTAATTTTATTTTCTTTTCTGGATTAAATGTATTTACCGCTTTAATAAGGCCGATTGTTCCTATACTAATCAAATCTTCAATATTTATCCCTGTATTTTCAAACTTTCTTGCTATATATACAACGAGCCTTAAGTTACGTTCAATAAGTAATGACCTTGCTGCCTGATCTCCCTTTGGCAATTTATTCAAAAGAACTTCCTCTTCTTCTTTCGTTAACGGTGGTGGCAACGCTTCACTTCCACCAATATAATAAATTTCATCGGTCTTAATTCCTAATTTCAGCAATACTTTATACCAAAGGTATACTAAATAAAATTTTAATTTCATCATATTATCCCGCCTCTCATTATTAAGCGATCACCATTTTTTGTGAAATCAACATTTTTGGATGCACAATACATTGATACTCCCCATTTGTAGACAGTTGTTGTGTATTTAATCCAATTAATACTTTGTTTACAACAATAGAACTACCTTCATGATCAACTTGCACACTGTCAGGCTTAATTGCCCACAAAAATTGACTTTCTACTCCTACTGCACGGAAAGGAATTAAACGTAATTTTGTCGCCCAACCAGAATCATTTTCTGGTATTTGAGGAATTTCTGTTTTGGAATAAATTTGTTCTGTTAACCAAGATGGTAAGCAATGTTCTAATGATGAAACATGCATAATCATAACGGGTGTTTTTGTTAATGGATCGTAAAGTTGGTTCCCACTGTCAATAAGACCTGCCAGTTCTAGTTCTTCTTCGGCCAATTGAATTTTTACTTTCACAATTTGGTCATAGTGTATTTTCGTGACCTCTACGCTTTCAATACGCTTTTTAGAAAAATAATAAATTACCGGAAAGCCAAAAATAACAAATAACCAACTAATTGGATCGCCGTAAGAAATTGACTGAGATTGAACCAATCCATTTACCATTTCATTCGTTTGCAAAAAGAAATGAGTTCCAATTAATCCTCCGCCAACCATAAAGGTTACAAAGTAAAAAGTAAAAACAGTCTGTGCATAATTTCTAAATGTTGTAAACCCAAATGCTGTATACACAATAAGTAACGAGTACAGTAGTTTCATAATTGGATGTGTCATCATAGAAGCAAAAGGAGTAAAGGCAAAAATAACAATAGTTGAACCTATAAATGCCCCTAACACAAGCCTCCATCTTTTGATTTTCTTTTTTAACACGGTAGCTGTTAATAAAAGCAGAAGAAAATCAATGCAGGCGTTTAACAACCAAACAACGTCGGCGTAAACAACCAAACAATTCACCTCTTTTTTCAAGTTGAGACTAGTATAATGCATATCCAATAGGAAAGTGTGTCAATTTGCGGAGGTGTTTTTTTGTTATTTTGTGATTTCTAGACATAATCTGTCGGTAAAGAATAAAAGTACAAATTCATAGAATGATATACTCTTATTTTCACCAACAAAATATATTGAAATATACGAAATAAAAAAAGACCTGCTTAGCAGGTCTTTTCCATTTAAAAAACAAAAAAGGAGCATGAAAGCTCCTTTTTTTATCGTCTACGACGGTTACGTAAAAATGCTGGAATATCGATATCATCTGAATCTGAATGACGTTCATGTACAACTGGCTCTTCACGCTTCATTTCACGTTTTACTTCACGTTGTTTTGAAGGTTGAGCTACTGGTTGTTGCTGTTGTTGCGTGTGGTTCGCATTCGGACGAATAATTGGTTTTGGTGGTTGAGTTGCAATGCTATCATCAAAACCAGTTGCAATTACAGTTACAACGATATCATCTTTTAATCCTTCGTTAATAACAGAACCGAAGATCATATTTACTTCTGGATCTGAAGCTGAGGCTACGATATCTGCCGCTTCTTGTACTTCATATAAGCTTAAGTTAGCGCCACCCGTAATATTCATGATAACACCTTGAGCTCCATCAATAGATGTTTCTAGTAATGGACTAGAAATCGCTTTTTTCGCAGCTTCTGCAGCACGATTTTCCCCGTTACCAGAACCAATACCCATTAAAGCAGAACCTCTATTAGACATAATTGTCTTTACGTCTGCAAAGTCTAAATTAATTAAACCTGGCGTTGCAATTAAATCCGAAATACCTTGAACACCTTGACGTAATACGTTATCAGCTTCACGGAATGCTTCTAACATTGGCGTATTTTTATCAACGATCTCTAATAAGCGATCGTTTGGAATTACAATAAGAGTATCTACATTTTCTTTAAATGCTGCAATACCAGATGCTGCTTGCGTTGCACGTTTACGTCCTTCAAAAGTAAATGGACGTGTTACAACACCAACTGTTAAAGCACCTAATTCTTTTGCAACTTGAGCAACAACTGGAGCTGCACCAGTTCCAGTTCCACCGCCCATACCAGCAGTTACGAAGACCATATCCGCACCACGAAGTGCTTCTTGGATCTGTTCTTTACTTTCTTCTGCAGCTTTTTTCCCTACTTCAGGGTTTGCGCCTGCACCAAGTCCACGCGTTAATTTTCCACCAATTTGCATTTTTGTTTCAGCTTTTGATAGATTTAATGCTTGTGCATCAGTGTTCACAGCGATAAAGTCTACACCTTGTACACCGTGTTCAATCATACGGTTTACAGCATTGTTTCCGCCACCGCCGACACCGATAACTTTTATATTCGCTAATTGATCTTGAGTAGTATCAAACTCTAACATGTCGAAATCCCCCTAGAACCTCATTTTTCGTGTCCAATTTTAATCCCATAAATAACGGAATACACGTTTTACTTTTGACATCATACGGTCATCATTTTGATTATTATTGTTTTGATTACGAGTTTTTTGTTTCGCAGGTTGCTGTTGTACCGGCGTTGGTGCTGGTGCTGGTACTGTTTCAAAATGCTCTTGCTTTTCCTGCACATTTTTCCCACGTAATTTAGCTTTTTGATAAGAATGTTTAATTAATCCAACTCCGCTTGTATATTGGGGCTCACGCACACCAATATAATCAGGAGTTGCTACACGAACATTTTCATGTAAAATATCATATGCAAGATCAAGAACACCTGGCATAGAAGCAATCCCGCCAGTTAGTACATAACCAGAAGCCACTTGCTTTACTCCTAACTTACGCACTTCATCTTGAACAAACATTAAAATTTCCTCTACACGAGCCTCTATTATATCCGATAATTCCAACTGAGAATATTGTTCTGTTTGATCACTTCCCATAATAGGAACCGTAAACATCTCTTCTTCAGATGCTGTATCATAAAAAGCATGTCCATATTTCAACTTAATTTGATCTGCATTTTCTGTTGAAGTTTTCAACCCAATTGCAATATCCTTCGTTATATGGTCTCCACCTAATGGTAATACGCTCGTCGCTTGTAACTCTCCGTCTTTAAAAATAGATAAAGTTGTAGATCCTCCCCCCATATCAACAAGGGCTACTCCTCTATTTTTTTCATCTGAAGATATAGCAACTGTTGCAGCCGCTAAAGGTTGAAGACAAATATCAACAATTTCAAGACCTGCTTTTTCTACACAACGAAGTAGGTTATGTAGTAAAGTTCTCGAGCCTGTAATAAGTGTACCTTCCATTTCTAATCTTACACCGATCATCCCGCGTGGATCGTTAATCTCGTCAAGACCGTCTACGATGAACTGTCGAGGTACCACATCAATAAACTCACGTTCTGGAGCAATTGACACAACTTGTGCTGCATCTAGAACGCGTAAGACATCTTCATTCCCGATTTCACGATCTTCATTTGAAACAGCGACTACTCCGTGACAAGGAAGTAGCTGTACCTGGTTTGCATTGACACCTACTACAACTTGCTCAATATGGATTCCCACCATACGCTCAGCTTGTTCAATTGCTTTTTTAATTGATCGAACAGTCTCGTCTATATCAACTATCGATCCCTTCTTTAAACCATTTGATTTTACATTTCCAACACCAATAATGTTTAAGCTGTCATTAACCATTTCACCAATGATGACTTTAACATTGGATGTACCGATGTCAAGACTAACATATATTTCATTGCTGTTCATTCTTTGGCACCTCCTTCTTTATTTATACCATACAACTCAATATATGGAACAACAATCGCAACTTTACTATTTATAAGAAAAATATTCAACGTCTTTATACGTTTCCCTTTTTTAACCCTATATTTTTCTTATTTTTATTTAGCATTCAATTAAGAATATCGCAGTAAACTATGAATAACTGCTTATCTTGAAATAATTCTATTTCGAGTGTAAAGTTTACCGCCAAGTATAAGTCTACACTAAGATGTACTCATAGAAAAGTGAAACTTGTACCAATACTAGTATGAATCTAAGAATTTTTACATATTTTTCATCAAATGAACCATTCTTCTAAATTCGTATGCATATAATAGAACGTTTGTTTTGTTTTTTCTGCTATAAGCAACGAAAACTACCATTCTATTCTTTTTTTTCTTCCGCACCTAATTCTTTCGTATATGCACCTACTTCTAAATCAATTAATACCTTCTTACCTGGCTCAATTGTTTTTAAAATAAGCGGATAGGCTTCCATACGTTTTGCGAAATTTTGAATCGTAGTGCTCACTTCATAACCTTCATTCATATATAAAGTAAGATGATCTTCATTCGCATTCGTTGGAGAATAGCGAATCTCCGAAATAGATTTTAAAATAGCTGGTGTTAATTTTTCTAGTTCAGCGATTAACTCCTTCATTTTCTCTTCTTTAAAAGGTTCGAAAATCGGTGCTGCAACAGGAAGTTTTCCATTAGGTAGTACATCAAGTGTTTTTCCATTCTCTAATAACGGTTGTAATTTTCCCTCTTTATTTATATAACCAATCGTTAAATATTCTTCAATATGAACATCAATCTTGTTTGGAAAACGTTTTTTTACATTTACTGCTTTAATTTCTTTTCGCTTCGTTAAGTTTTCTTCAGCTTTATGTGCTGTCACTCGGAAATAACTTGTATCATATGTCACGCCTGAATCCTTCATTACTTGCTCATCCGTCATATAATGATTTCCAAACACACTAATCTTTTTTATATTACTAAGCGGAGACCGAAAATAAATTAAAAAGAGCACTAATAAAAATAAAATTGATATGTATAAAATCAATCGATGATTAACATTTTTTTTGTTTTTTTTCTTTTGATTTTTCAATTTTGGTACACGATCTTGTAGTTTAATCACTTTACTATTATTCATGTACGATCCCCCTATGTAACATAAAGAACGGCATGTTCCTCATGCCGTTCTTATCTTCTTATTATAACATAAATGATAATGAGCGGAACGAATAACCGTTATCTTCCAATGATTTCTACTTCTGTGTGCATATCTACATCAAATTTATCCTTAATTGTATGTTTTATTAATTCAATTAAGGACAATACATCTTGCGCTGAAGCTCCCCCGGTATTAACAATAAAATTGCCATGCATTTGAGAAATTTGAGCTCCACCAATCCTATAACCACGAAGCCCTGCTTTTTCTACTAAATCGCCTGCAAAATGTGGGATTGGATTCCGAAATATACTTCCTGCACACGGGTGATTCCATGGTTGCGTTTCACGGCGGTAATCTTTATTATTTTGCATGCTACGTACAATTTCTTCACGTTTTCCCGCCTGTAATTGAAACTCCGCCTCTAAAACAATACCAGGCCGTTTCGTTTGCAATACAGATGCCCGATAAGAAAACTCCAGTTCTTTATTCGTTAACCAGTCAATTGTACCGTCTTCAAACAGAATGAGAGCCTTCGATAATACACTCGATATATCCGATTTATGTGCACCTGCATTCATATATACTGCACCACCGACACTTCCTGGAATGCCGCTTGCAAACTCCAATCCAGCTAACCCTTGACGACTAAGTAAAGTTGACAATTTAATAAGAGAATATCCACTACCAACTCTTACCTTATGTTTTTCGACCTCTAAGTGATCTAATCCTTCTCCTAAACGAATAACAACACCTTCTATGCCTCGATCAGATACAAGAAGGTTTGAACCGCGCCCAATTACAGTCCACTTCGTTTTGTATTGCTTTACTAACTGTAATGTTTTTTCAATACCGGCTACATGCTTAGGCACAATTAAAATATCCGCTGGTCCACCTATTTTCATAGTTGTATAACGCGCTAACGACTCGTTAACTAAAACACGACCAACGTCTGCTTCTATAAGCTCATTTACTAATTGTTCCATAGACAATCTCCCCCATATTAAGTCTCCTTATGACAATAATATGCAGGGCGTTCACCTAACGTTATCCCTCTATTTACGGGCATTACAGCTCCTAAATCAAAATTCGGCGGTAACAAAGAAGTTAGGCGGTATCGGGATGCCAGTAAACATCCGATTAGTGAAAGGTAATAATCAACGAGAGAGAATCACTCCCCACTGATTAAAGCCTCACTTTATTTTTTTACAAGCTTATTCATTACTTCATACAGCTTATTTGCTGCATCTGGAATACCTAGTTTCTTAGCAGCTAGCTTCATATTTTGTAATGTTTGTGCATCCAATAAAATCTCATCAATATCACGAATAAGTGTTTCAGCTGTTAAATCTTTTTCAAGTAACATTTTTGCCGCTCCTTTATCAACAACTGAACGTGCATTCTTTTCCTGATGATTATTTGTTACGTACGGACTCGGTATTAACACACTTGGTTTTCCTAACGCTGTTAATTCTGCAAGTGTTGTTGCCCCAGCCCTTGAAACAACAAGGTCTACACCAGTTAGTACCTCTGGCATATTATGAATGAACGGCTTAATAATAACATTGTTCGGGTTCCCTTTTTGCTTCACGGCTTCCATCACTTTGTCATAATGTACTTCACCTGTTACATATAGTATTTCGTAGCTTTTGTTCCCAAACTGTTCAATTGCTTCAACGAAGGCATCGTTAATCGGTCTAGCCCCACGACTTCCACCAAATATAAGTACAGACTTTTTAGGAAGAGAAAGCCCAACTGAACGTTTCCCTTTCATTCCATTTTGATCCATTACCTCTGATGCTCGCGGATTACCTGTCATTACCACTTTTGACTCTGGAAAATGCTCTGTAGCTGCTTCAAAACAAACAGCAACTTTATCAACATAACGACTTAAAAATTTGTTCGTTACACCTGGTACACTATTTTGTTCATGTACAATAGTCGGAATACCTAATTTGGCTGCAGCGTATACAACTGGTCCACATACATATCCACCCGTTCCAATTACGATATCCGGATTAAAACGACGAATATATCGTTTACTATCCTGTACACCTTTTAGAAAACGCATTACTGTTTTCACATTATCTAATGATATTTTTCGTTTAAATCCGCTTATAACAATAGATTGAAATGGTATACCTGCTTTTGGAACGATTGTACTCTCTAGTCCATTTTCCGTACCAATATATAAAAATCTTGCTTCTGGATTTAACTTTTTTATTTCTCTAATTAAAGCAAGAGCTGGATAAATATGACCACCAGTACCCCCACCACTCACTAATACACGCACTACTAACTCCTCCGCTTCTCTTTTCTTATTTCCATTATATTTATTTCTATATACATATTGCATTTTTACACACATACGAAAAACCCTGTCTTATAAACAGGGTTTAGTAGCGAGAATGGCGACTTATATTTAATAATACACCTACTGCCATTAACATTAATGTCAAACTTGATCCACCATAACTTAAAAACGGCAAGGTAATACCCGTAACGGGCATCAGTCCTGTTACAACACCAACATTAATCATTACTTGAATCGCAATCATCGCCACAATACCTACTGCTAAAAACGTACCATATAAATCTGGCGCTCCTAATGCGATACGAATCCCGCGCCATAATAATAGACTAAATAATAATAACACAAATGAACCACCAATAAAACCTAATTCCTCGGATAAGATTGCAAATATAAAGTCAGTTTGTGGTTCAGGTAAATAAAGAAATTTTTGTCTACTTTGTCCAAGCCCAAGTCCAAATAATCCACCGGGTCCAATTGCGAGTAATGATTGGATAATTTGAAATCCACTTCCAAGCGGATCTGCCCACGGGTCTAAATATGATGTAATGCGCTTCATTCGATACGGTGCTGATGCGATTAACCCTACAAACCCTGCTACACCAAGCAAACCAAACATCGCAAAGTGAAAGACCCTCGCTCCCGAAATAAATATCATAATGATACATGTCCCAACCATTACCGTTCCTGTCCCAAGGTCTGGCTGTAACATAATCATCCCAAAAGCAAGAAACACAAAACTAAGAGCCGGTAATAAACCACGTTTAAAAGATGTAATCAATTTTTGCCGTTCCGCTAAAAACTTTGCCAAGAAAATAATCATCGCAAACTTCATAAATTCTGACGGTTGAATCGAAAATGCTCCGATCCCAATCCAACTTCGTGCTCCTCCTCGAACAAGACCTACTCCAGGAATAAGAACGAGAATAAGAAGAATGAAGCAAACTAGCAAAATTACTTTTGAATACGTACGCCACACCCAATAATCAATTTTCATAATAAAAAACATAGCTACTACACCAAGACCCGCAAACAGTAATTGTCTTTTGGCAAAAAAGAATGAGTCCCCCATTTTATAAGAGGCCCAAACTGCACTCGCACTATAAACCATAATCATTCCGATTGTCAACAATGAAAGTGTTACGATGATGAGAATAAAATCAGGCGTTTTCTTCATTACCCACAAACACCACCTCTTTAGGCAGAACCTTTTGCCCTATGTAACAAAACATCAGTAGGTGTTAGCCTACTGATGTTTTGATTTACTTTATATAAGTTTATGCACAGCTTGTATAAAAATGTCTCCTCTTTCTTCAAATGTTTTAAATTGATCCCAGCTTGCACACGCTGGAGAAAGAAGAACAACATCATCTTCTTTAGAATGAGCATAAGCTTTCACCACTGCTTCATCTAAAGTATCGACACTTTCAATTATATCTAATCCCGCTTTTTCTGCCGCTCTTACTAGTTTGGGAGCTGTTTGTCCAAATGTTACAATCGCTTTTACATTTTTGAAATACGGAATTAAATCATCGAATTCATTTCCGCGATCAAGCCCACCTGCTAGTAACACAATCGGTTGTGTAAACGCAGATAGTGCTTTCTCAGTCGCTAACATATTCGTTGCTTTTGAATCATTATAAAACTTACGGTTGTTAATCGTTGTTACATATTCTAAACGATGTTTTACACCAGTAAAACGTTTTAACACGACCGTAATTGCTTCATTAGAAGTACCTAATAATTTCGCAATACTCATCGCAGCTAAAATATTTTCTAGATTATGTTGACCAGGTAAAACGATATCACTTACTTCAACAACTTTTTCACCTTTGAAATAAAGAGCGTTATCTTTTATACACGCACCATCTTCAATTTCTTTCGTTGTCGAAAACAGGATTTTTTGACCTTTAGTATCCGCAGATAACTCCATCACATCTGCATCATCCGCATTTATTACACTATAATCGTTTTCTGTTTGGTTTTTAAAAACATTTGCTTTTGCTAAACCATATTCCTTCTTCGTCCCATGGTAATCTAAGTGGGCTTCAAATAAGTTTAAGAACGCTGCAATTTTAGGTTGGAACGATTCTACTCCCATCAATTGGAACGATGAAAGCTCTGTAACTACAACTTCATTTTCTTTTGCATCCTGTGCTACTTCACAAGCTACAGTTCCTATATTCCCTGCAATAACAGGATGCTTTTGCCCTTCTTTTAACATTTCAAATGTCAGCATTGTTGTCGTCGTTTTACCATTAGACCCTGTAATTCCAACAAATGGTGCTTTTGAAATACGATATGCTAATTCAACTTCCGTAACAATTGGAATTTCTTTTTCTTTCGCAGCAACTAATATTGGATTAGAATACGGGATTCCTGGATTTTTAACGACAAGAGAAATATTTCTCTCTAATAATTCTAAAGGATGGCCACCGCATACAACGTCCATTCCTTTTGCTTGTAATTCTGCAGCAAGTACATTGTCTGCTAAAGGCTTTCCGTCATTTACAATGACATTCGCCCCTAATTTTTGCAACAAAGTAGCTGCTGCATAACCACTCTTTGCAATGCCTAATACAAGAATATTTTTATTTTGAAATTCAGTTACAGTTTTCAATTACATCCACACCCCGATATAAATTCCTAACACAGCTAATAAAAATCCTACAGACCAAAACGTTACAACAACGCGCCATTCTGACCAACCACATAATTCATAATGGTGGTGTAATGGACTCATTTTAAAGACACGTTTTCCTGTTGTTTTAAACGAAATAACTTGAATAATAACAGATAAAGTTTCCATTACGAATACTCCACCAATAATTACAAGTAGTAATTCTTGTTTTAATAAAATTGCTACAGCTGCGATAGCTCCACCTAAAGCTAAGGAACCTGTATCCCCCATAAATACTTTTGCTGGATTCGCGTTGAATACTAAAAATCCCAGTACTGCTCCGACAACTGCCATACAGAATATCGCAACTCCAAATTGTTCTTGCGCTACTGCAATAATACTAAATGCTCCAAATGCAATAGCCGCTGTTCCTGATAATAAACCATCTAAACCATCAGTTAAGTTAACCGCATTCGAGCCACCGATTAGCATAAATAGCACAAGTACAAAATACGCCCAACCTAATTCAAACTTAACATCCGTACCTGGAATCATGATATATGTGTGAAATGCTTGCCCTTTTCCAATTAAAAAGAACGCAATAGCAATAACAAGCTGACCTACTAATTTTTGTTTTGATGTTAAACCAAGATTTCTCTTCTTAACTACCTTTATGTAGTCATCTAAAAATCCAATCAATCCATAACCAAATGTCACTAATAATAATAACGAAACCTCTGCACCTAAATGATTAAACTTAATCGCCATAATAAGTGAAGTGACCATCATAGATACATATATGACAATACCGCCCATTGTCGGTGTCCCTGATTTTTTTTGATGTGACTTTGGTCCCTCATCACGAATACTCTGTCCGAACTTTAATTTTCTTAAAAATGGAATAAACAATGGCGAAAGGGCAACAGAAATTAAGAATGCTACCCCAGCCGTTACTAATAAACCTTGCTCAAGCACATGTAGTCCTCCTCTCACGTTGTTACTCTTCGTTGTTTAAACGCCCTGTAATTGCTTCTTTCGCAACTTCACGATCATCAAAATGATGAACTTCTTTACCAATAATTTGATACGTTTCATGACCCTTACCAGCAATAATAATGATATCATCTGCTTTCACATTAGCGATCGCATGGTGTATCGCTTCTTTTCTATCAATAATCACTTCATAATTATTCCCACTTGCACCCTGTACCATATCATCTAAAATAGCCGCTGGATCTTCACTTCTTGGATTATCTGATGTATAAATTGCATGAGTTGCATATTTTGTTGCAACACTTGCCATTATCGGTCTCTTTGTTCGATCCCTATCGCCGCCACAACCAACGATACAATACACATCACCTTTTGCAAATTGTTTTGCAGTTTTTAATACATTTTCTAAACTATCCGGCGTATGCGCGTAATCAACAATAACTGTATAATTTTGTCCGCCATCAACAACTTCAAAACGTCCTGGAACCCCAGCTAGTTCTTTTATAACAGCAATGATTGTTTGTAATTTCACACCCGAAACAAGTCCTGCTGCTGTTGCTGCAAGTACGTTATATACATTGAATTTACCTATTAATTTCATCGTAACATTTACACTTTCATACGGTGTGACAAGCGTAAATGTAGTCCCGCCACTCGTCATAACGATATTTTTTGCCATAATGTCACTTGTTGTATCAATACCATATGTTACAACTGTTGCTGCAGTACTTCTCATATACTCTTCTGTTACATTATCATCGCTATTCAGCACAGCGTACTTTTCACGATTATGATTATAACTATTGCCAAGCTGTGCAAATAGTAACCCTTTTGCATGTTTATATTCTTCCATCGTTTTATGATAATCTAAATGATCTTGTGTTAAATTCGTAAACACCGCTACATCGTAATCACATCCGTGTACACGACCAAGATCTAACGCATGTGACGAAACTTCCATTACCGTGCTGTCCACACCTTGTTCAACCATTTTTGAAAACGTCTGTTGAAGTGTTAGTGCATCTGGTGTTGTATTTTTCACCTCAAATGTTTCATCACCGATTTTCATATTAATCGTCCCAATTAGCCCTGTTTTATGACCATGTGCTCGCATAATCTCATCCATAATATGCGATGTTGTTGTCTTTCCATTTGTACCTGTAATTCCGATTAAATGTAACTTGTGTGTCGGTTGACCATAAAAATAATCAGCTAAAACCGCTAACGAACGAAAAGTATTTTTCACAAGTACAACTGGAACGTCAACATCAATTGGTCTTTCCGCAACAATAGCAGCCGCTCCTTGTGCCGCTGCTTGCTTAGCAAAATCATGGCTATCAACCGTATATCCTTTCATACATACAAATAAGCTTCCTTCTTTCACTTTACGTGAATCAGCTTCTATAGATGTGATTTCTGGATTTTCTTTTGGAACAACTGGAAAATCATGCAAACATGATAAAAGTGTATGCAACTTCATTTCACTAAACCCTCTCTACATTGTTTATTTATCTTTTTTTCAGTAAGCAACACATTACCTCCTATATAAGGAGGTAAGTGCTACTGGCCTATTTATGAATGAGACACTTATTGTCTCACATTAAGTAACTGTTCTATAAAGAACTCACTTCCACCAATTGTACCATAAAACGTACTATGTTACCTTTAATTCCCGAAGTAAATTCTAATTTTTGAGCCTTCTTTTACTTTAGCTCCCGCTTCTGGTGATTGCTTAATTACTTTCTCTCCATCTCCACTTATATCAAGCTGCAAATCGACGAGTTGTGTTTGTAAGTCTTTCTTTTTCATTCCAATTAAATTCGGAACTTCCACAGTTGGTGTATCGCCCCATTTATATTCTTTCTCAACTTGTTCTTTTCTCGTTTTCACTCCCATAACAGGAAGAGCATCTCGAAGGATATTCCCGACAATTGGAGCTGCTACCACTCCACCAAACTGTGTAACCCCTTTTGGATTATCCACAGCAACATACACAACAATCTCTGGATCATCCGCTGGAGCAAATCCGATAAAAGATACAATATAATTATTCTCTAAATATTTACCATCTTTCACCTTTTGAGCAGTACCCGTTTTTCCACCTACACGATATCCATCAATATAAGCTCCTTTACCAGAACCTTTCGCTACAACATTCTCTAATGCATAACGAACTTTTTCTGAAGTTTCCTTGGAAATAACTTTTCTTTTCTCAACAGGTGTCTTTTTACTAACAACTTGATTATTTTTTGGATCAATAAACTCCTTAGCTATATACGGCTGATACAATGTTCCACCATTTACAGCCGCCGCTACAGCTGCTACTTGTTGAATTGGTGTAACAGAAACCCCTTGGCCGAATGAAGTTGTTGCTTGCTCTACTGGACCAACTTTATCTAAATTAAATAAAATCCCACTGCCTTCACCTTGCAAGTCAATTCCAGTCTTCTGCCCAAAACCAAAATTACGAATGTATTTAAATAACCGGTCTTTACCAAGGCGATCACCAAGTTCAATAAATCCCGGGTTACATGAGTTTTGAACGACTTCTAAAAACGTTTGACTGCCATGACCTCCTGCTTTCCAGCATTTCAATCTAGCTCCACCGACTTCAGCTGCTCCATCATCATAAAACGTATCCTTCTCTAAGTCTACTAAATTTTCATTCAATGCTGCAGCTAATGTAATGATCTTAAATGTTGAACCAGGCTCATACGTACTCCACACAGGTAGATTTCTGTTATACACTTCTGGAGAGACACTTTGAAAATCCGCTGGATCAAAACTCGGCCGACTAGACATACCTAAAATTTCACCATTTTTAGGATTCATTGCAATCGCAATCATACCGTCTGGATTATAAGTTGACTCCGCAATATTCATTTCTCTTTCCATAATCCTTGTAATACGCGCATCGATTGTTAATCCTAAATTTAAACCAGCTTCTGGTTTTTTGAAATCATCACCAACATTAGGCATCCTTTGTCCTTTCGCATCTGCAAAAAAACGCACATGACCTTTGTCCCCATTTAGCTCCTTATCATAATATTTTTCTAGTCCCATAAGACCTTGGTTATCGCTACCTGCAAAACCTAATACATGTGATAAAAAATTCCCAAATGGGTAGTACCGGATAGAATCCTCTGCGATATACACGCCCTTCAAACTTAAGCCTCGTACCTCTTTCGCTTTGTCATGTGATATTTTCCTTCCGCCTTTATCTAACCTTACAATCGATTCTTTTTTTGTAATCCTCTTATAAATCTCATCTTTTTCCACACCTAATACTGCAGCTAACTTCTCTGCAGTCTCTGCTGGTTTTTCAATTTGCCTCGGTACAACAAAGACAGTTGGAGCACTTTTATTCGTGGCAAGTTCCACACCATTTCGGTCTAAAATTTTCCCACGTTCGGGTTCAAAAGTAATATTACGACTCCATGAATCTTTCGCACGATCCGTTAACATATTCCCAAGAAAAAATTGCACATATCCAAGACGAATATCGATAATAGTGAAGATAAGTATACCTGATATAAGTATAAAAATAAGTCGTTTTCTAACTGTTACATTTGATACACGCATATCGGAACAAGCCTCCCTTACGCCTAGCTTGTTCCAATATATGCTTGTACTTATTTAATTAGAACTTCTTCTCTTTTACCATTACGGCTTTTCTGCTTCTTGTTGTGGTTCGAGTGGCGGTACGAGTGTGACACCTAATTCTGTACCAGGTTGTAATAATGTTCCTTCCGCCACACTTTGTTCTGTTACGTATCCTGTACCAGAAGGCTTCAAGTTAAGCTGTAATGTCTTCGCTAAATTCATAACATCACGCAGTGCCCATCCTTGTATATTTGGCATTGTAGGCTTATCTCCTACCAAGAAGACTCGGTCGCCTTTCAATGTTTGTTCAGTCGCTTTTGGTACTTGTTGCTGTACTTTCCCTTCACCTAATACGATTGGACGAAGTTTTGCTTTATCAATTGCTTTCCCCGCTTCAGCCATCGTTTTACCAGTTACATCTGGAACAGTAGTTTGTTGCTCTTTCAGATGTTTTTTCGGATCTTTCACTTCATTTGGCTTAATCTTTAAATACTCTAAACTATTTTTTGTTACATATTTAAAAATATCAGCTAAAGGCTGTGCACCGTTCTCATCATCTTTTAATTTCGGCTGTTTTACAGCTACATAAACAACAAGTTGTGGGTCGTCCATTGGTGCCATACCTAAGAATGAGAATATATAATTCTGTCTTCCTGTCATATAGCCGCCTTTTCCATCCGGAATTTGCGCTGTACCTGTTTTACCACCAACTGAATATCCATCAATTTTATAAGCTGTCCCTGTACCTTTCGGAGATGTAACAACACGTTCTAATAACTGTCTTACTTGCGCTGCTGTTTCCTTTGTAACAGGTTTTCCTACTTCTTCTGGCTTATGTTCTAATTTTACTTTCCCTGTTATCGGATCTACAATTTTATCAATTGCATAAGGTTTCATCATTTTCCCATCATTTGCAATAGCTGTTGCAGCTTGTACAAGCTGAATTGGTGTTACAGTGGAACCTTGTCCAAAAGCTGTTGTCACTTGTTGTATTTGCTGATCAAATAAAATTGTATTCGATCCTTCACCTGATAAATCAATGTTCGTTTTTTCATCTAATCCAAAACTATGAATATATTTTCGGAAACGTTCTGGACCAAGTTTTTGATCTCCTAAAATTGCAAACGCTACGTTTGAAGAACGTTCTACCCCTTCATCAAACGTGATAGAGCCCCAACCAGCACCGCCGTTATGATCTTTTATTTTCCTATTTCCGACTTGATATGTCCCGGACTGATAATAATCTTGCCCTTTGTACACACCTTCATTAATAGCTGCCGCTAACGTGAAAATTTTCATTGTTGATCCAGGTTCAAATGCATTGGCAATTGCGTCATTGAAGAAATATTTAATTTGACGATCATTAGGGTCATAACTAGGTTTAGTAGACGTCGCTAATATTTTTCCAGTTTTCGGATCTGCAACAATCCCTATTAAACTTTCTGGTTCATATTGCTTACTTGCTGCTTTCATCGCGTCTTCTAAATAACTTTGGACACGGTGATCAATTGTTAAATACGCGTTATCTCCATTTTTAGGTGCCTTTACATTAACTTTTCCACCATCAAGAGACACACCTTTACGGTCACCTGTATATGCTACTTCTCCGTTAGAAGCACTTAAATATTTATCCAAGCTTTTCTCTATGCCAAATTGACCTACCGAGGTTCCATTCTCATTTGGTTTTGCATGACCTATAACGTAAGATGCGAAATCACCGTTTGGATACACCCTTGCATTTTCTGTAATAAAAGATATTCCCGGCAACTTCAACGCTTCTATTTGTTCCTTCTTTTCTTTCGTCAAATCCTTACCTAACGTTCCAAATTCGACTTGACTTCTACCTTCCTTATTTAAAGAAGCTAAAATATCCTCTTCGCCTTTTCCAAGTACTCCTGCAATTTTCTTTGCAGTATCTTCTTTATTCTCAACAGAGTTAGCACCTTTTAGGGCGGCTACTATTTTATAAGAGTTTGCGTCTTGCGCTAACACATGACCGTTTTGATCATAAATGGTTCCTCTGTTCGCTTCAAGAACTCCTGTTTTACTATGCTTTTGTTTAGCAAGTGCATCTAAATCTTGATTATGAACTGTTCCTGTTGATTGTATGTAAAAAAATCGGGCTAATAACAGCAAAAAGAGCAGGAGGAAAAATATCATAAAATAACCTGCTCCCTTATTGGTATGAAATTTAGTCATATTCTTCTTCATCGTTCCTTCACACCTATTGCCTTATTTGAGGCCTTTCACATTATTCGCATTAATTTCTAGCCCGTGTTTTTTTGCAACTTCAGCGATTCGTTCATAGCGACTTAACTTCTCTACTTCAGCTTGTAATTCTTGATTTTCTTTTTGCTGCTGTACAATTTTTTCTTCTATCGTCGCTGCTTCTACATTAACTTGATAAAGGCCTGCTTTATTTCCAATAAACGCGACACAGGCATACAATAAAAAGCCAATAAACGCTACATACAACAGTTTTTCGATTCTTGTAATTTTCGCTTTAACTTTCGGCTTAACCATCTGCTGTGGGGGCGTTTGAATTTGCACCTCTTCTTGCGCTTGTTGTTTGTACTTTACAGCTAAATTAGTCATACCTCTCTCTCCCTTTTATCGTTTTTCAGCGATTCTCAACTTCGCAGAACGCGCACGATTATTTTCTTCTAGCTCTATATCAGAAGGTAAAATCGGTTTTCTTGTAATAAGCTTTAATTTTGGCTTAAATTCATCAGGAATAATCGGTAATCCTGGCGGCAATTGTGGCGTTGTACTATTTCGCTTAAACGTTGTTTTACAAATACGATCTTCTAATGAATGGAATGTTATAACACTAACTCTTCCACCTGGCTTAACCATCTCAATAGCAGATTCCAATGCTTCTTCAAATACTTTTAATTCATCATTTACAGCTATACGAATTGCCTGAAACACTCGCTTAGCAGGATGCCCACCAGTTCTACGAGCAGGAGCCGGAATACCTTCTTTAATTAGCTCTACTAATTCTCCTGTCGTTTCAATAGCTTTATTCTCACGATAAGCTTCAATTTTTCTTGCAATTTGTTTTGAAAATTTCTCTTCACCGTATTGGAAGAAAATCCTTACAAGTTGTTCATATGACCAACTATTTACAACATCATATGCTGTTAATGGGGCATCTTGATCCATCCGCATATCTAACGGTGCATCATGATGATAACTAAAGCCTCGCTCTGGTGTATCTAATTGTGGGGATGAAACACCTAAATCAAATAAAATACCGTCTACTTCTGTTATACCTATTTCCTGCAGTTTTTCAGCTAAATAGCGGAAGTTACTCTTTACTGTTATAAACTGTTCACCGTATGAAGAGAACTTTTCTTTCGCGTTTTGAATCGCTATCTCATCTTGATCAAACGCTATTAATTTTCCACCTTCAGTTAATTGGGATAATAAATAAGAACTATGTCCTCCTCCCCCCAGTGTACAATCTACATATGTACCATCTGGCTTTATATCTAAGCCGTCTACTGTTTCCTTTAAAAGCACTGTTACGTGTTTAAACATTGTTGCACCTACTCTTTTTCCAATTAATTATGTTGAATGTATCCCTTCCTCTAAACACATCTTTCACGCTTAGAGAATGAAATAATACGAAAGAACGACTCATTTAACTTACCAATAAAGGCAACATACTATACAAATCGCTATTTTCTTTTATTATATACTAAATTTTATCATCTTTTGCGGGAATTTAAATAAAAAACTGGCGAAAAAGCGAATAATACGTTTACATTTTGTGCTATTTTGTCATATATTTAAGTATCCAACACAATTATCACATCTATTTTTTTGATTGATAATTCAGAAAAAAATCACTTCACAGTAAATTCAACGGAATAAAAATAAAATCCTGCTCCAAGGAGCAAGATTTTATAGTTTTATAACATGATGTTTTCCGTCCCAAGAAAAAGGGTTTTCCATTACACGATCAACGAAATCCAAACCAAACTGATTTAAATAATAACATACATTCCACACACGTTCTTGCGGCGCACCTAATGGACGAAGTGCGAATTGTATACGGCGAAATTTATTTAGCTGAACCTCATACTTTTTCTCAACATTTCTTTTCAACATTCTTTCCAGCAGTTCAATTTGTTCATTAATTTTCAATTCGTTTTTCCCTGCAAACGCACTTAACCCCGGCTCTATTTTCTTTACAAATTGCTGTAAAGATGTATGAATATCGGCAATTTCTTTTTTCGCCTTTTCAAAATGATTATCAATCGGTTCCTCTATTTGATTAGACAACCAGTTTTCACGCAGTTTATCGACATCATTTAAAAACGGATCACTTTCTCTCAATTGCAGATCGAATAAATCTGTCGCTATACATCTCTCCACATAAGTAATTGTAAGACGAGGAACGACAGGTGGCATTTGAAAACCGACAGTATGGAATACTTGTTGTAATTCACTCCAATAAGCTAATTCCCCTGGACCTCCAATAAATGCGAGCGTAGGAAATACATACTCTTGCATAAGAGGACGTGTTACAACATTATTACTAAAACGTGCCGGATTTCTCTCCATCTCTTCAATCAACTCTTCGTATGAAAATGAATGCGCCCCATCCTTTCCAACAAACTTACCTTGATGCTCTTCAAGCAATACTCGTTCATTATCTATTTCCATAAATATATGCACTGCATGAGACTTCGTTTCAATAATCGGTTTGTATCCTAGTTCTTTAATTACTTCCTGCTGATTACGAAGGCCCTCTTGTACCTCTTTATACTTACTTATAATTCGCTTAAAAAATGGAATTTCTAACTTTCTTAATTCAGGATGATGTGAATCAACAAGGATTAAACCAGAATTAGCAAAGATTTTCGTAATAAGATGAGCAAAGAAATCTACATACGTATTCGATTTTTCCAAAGCATCATCAACAAATTTTAATACATCCTTTGTAAAATTTGTTTCTGGATATGTTTTAAAAATCTCTTCAATCCAATTTCTACAATCTTCAACAGAAAGTTCAGACTCAGAAGCACTCGCCTTTTTCGGATTACGATCATAAAAAATAGTTTTTTTCATCTTTTTATTTTTCGCTAAAAAAGTATGGTTAATCTCATCCATATCATGGTCTTCACCCGCAATCCAGAAGACAGGGACAACTTTCACCCCTAAACTTTCTTCTTTTTCCTTTGCAAGCTTTAAAATTGAAATAACTTTATGAATTGTATAAAGCGGTCCAGTTAATAACCCCGCTTGTTGTCCAGCTATTACAACATATGTATTTTCATCTCCAAGCGCTTTTACATTTTGAAGTGTAGATTCTCCCGCTTGTAATTTTGTATTATATTCTAATAAATGCGCTACTACATCTTGGCGGAAAAACTCCCTTTCACGCAAATCATGTAAACGCTGTTTAAAAGCATCTTCTGTTAACATATAATCAAAACATGACTGTATCTCTTTTTTACCGTTCATATAGTCCGCTACAACACCTTGTTGCGGAACAGAGATTTCTTTTATCTCCATATAATTCTTCCTTTCGTATCCAGTTCTCTCACCAATCCACATTGTAGTCAATGTTTCACGTAAAAGCAAAGAATAACACTTATACTCTTGTTTCTAACCCTTTTATTGCATCGAACAAAAATTGAAGTGTCGGAACTGGTCGTTGCTGTTTCTTAGCCTCTTCTAATACATATCCAACAATCGCATTAATTTCCGTCTGTCTATTCGCTCTTACATCGGCTAGCATAGAGGATGTATTACGAGACGTTCCTTCACACACATTGCGTACCATTTGCCATACCATCTCTTTTTCTCCTCTAATAAGAAAGGCGACCTCCTGAAACACTTGCTCCATCATTTGATAAAAAAAACGATTCTTGGTTAATTCACCATTCTTAACTCCCAATAACGCCGTCAACGGATTGATACATACATTTACCACTAATTTTTTATGCATAATCTCTTTCCAATCCGTTTCTATTTGAACTGGAAAATAAGACACGGGAAAAGAATGGAATACACTTTCGAAATGTATAGATTGACCACAAACCACTCCAAATTTCGTTACCCTAACTCCAGTATGATGAACGATATGCCCTCCCTCTTTTTTCGCACCATGTTCTACAATACCAACAGCTATATTTTCACACCCTATGTTCAGCATCTTTTGAAGATGTGACATTCCGTTTTGCAAAAAGATTAATGATGCTGCCCCTTCCACAAACGGTAGTATGTCATCTATATGATATTGCTTCACAGCAATAAATATATAATCTAAATTTTGCGCTACCATACTTTCTATCGGTAAAACAGATGGATATACTGTTTCACATGTTCTATCTCTAATACAAGTTACACCTGTTTCATTTAACTCTTCAGCCTGCTTAGCTGTTCTTGTAAACAACGTAACATTTTGGTTACTTTTTTGTAAATAAAATGTATACAATAGACCAATAGCACCTGGTCCGACAATTCCAATTTTCATTTTCACACAAGGGATTCACATTAAGCGCCCTTGCCGCCCCCCTTTTTTTATATCTTTTTAAAGTACATGAGCACGCCCTATAATTTCGTTGTCCTCTGCCAAACAAATACACTCTCATTTTTCACTACGTATATACTGCCTATTAATACACTTATACTCTTAGTTTAGCAAATCCTCAAAAAAATAATAAAAGAAATATACTATCTTCTTCATAAAAATAAAAAAATGAGTTATACTATTATTGTAAATATTTTTACTTTTCTGCATTCAACGAGATAAGAAAAGGATGTGATGTAATGGGATTCCCAAAAGTTGAGCGCTTGCTCATCAATTATAAAACGTTAGATGAATTTAAAAAATTTAAAGGGTGCGGAGCCCAAGAACTATCTATGCTGGAAGAATTGCAAGCAAACATTATTGAAAACGACAGTGAATCTCCATTTTACGGTATTTATTATGGCGGATCACTAATTGCACGTATGAGTCTATATATGAAAAGAAACGGCGGAGAACCATTCGAAATTACAGGTCCTTACCTAGAACTTTATAAACTTGAAGTATTACCAACTTTTCAAAAACAAGGATTCGGGCAAATGCTTGTAAATCATGCGAAACAAATGCAATTTCCTATTAAAACGATAGCGCGTATTCATTCATCTGGTTTTTGGGATAAATTAAGTTTCAACCCCGTATCAGTAACTGATGGAGATTTTTATATTTGGCATCCAGAAACAAATTTGAATGCGGTTACAAACGAAGAATCGGCTTAATAAATAAATAAAAAAAACAGCTGTATAACAGCTGTTTTTTATTTATTAAGCTTCTCTAACTTTTCATTCGAGCGAGCGTTGTTTCTTTCCACTACCATTACACTTCTTTTTTGATCGATATAATCAAGTAATGTTCTATACTCTTCCTCATATACTGATAATCGCTCCAGAAGACGCTCTCTTTCTGTTTGTAATGATTCAACTTGTTGTTGCAACACCGTTAAAGAGTTTTCATCTTTATAATTTTGCAAGAAGTCAATAACATCATTCAACGTAATTGACGTAGGTTCTAACACCTTCGTCTCTTTCACTTCATAATTTTCTACTTTACGAAGTTGCTTTGCTTCCTCAATACGTTCTTTATATTGCTTTCTTACGTAAGAATTCCATCTAAATCCACATGCTGCTGGTGTACGTGATAAATTTTTTCCCACTTCCTTAAAGGCAGAAAGTTGTGTTCCACCTTCTCGAATATGCCGGAGTACTACTTCTGCCAGAAGCAAATCTTCATCATCAGTCCAAGCATCTTGTCTTGTTGTCGCCATCTCTCTAGTCCTCCCTATGCATTTTTTATTAAGCATATGCAGTTACTAGAAAAGATAGAATACAACAACTAAAGATTAAGACAAAAAAAAAATAAACGCAGAAGATATCTTCTGCGTTTATTTTCCCGCAATTACTTGCTGATTACTTCTTTACCTTTGTAAGTACCGCATGCTTTACATACACGGTGAGCTAATTTCGCTTCACCACAGCTTGGGCACTCTACCATACCAGGTACTGATAATTTGAAATGCGTACGACGCTTTCTTTTTACTGTTTTAGAAGTTCTTCTAAAAGGTACAGCCATTCTTCCCACCTCCTTAAAAGAAATAGTTATTTTCATATGAAGGCCTGAACCAGTCTTCCGATTATTTGTCAAAAAACTTTGCAAGTCCTGCCAATCTTGGATCAACAGTCTTTTCTTTGTCTTCTTCCGAAATCACTTGCCAGTCTTGACCTTGCGTCGGTGCTCCACCAGAAACATCATCACTGAAAATTTGCATTGGAATCTCCAAAAGTATATTTTCCTTGATTACGGGCAGTAAGTCAAGTACTTCTCCTTCTAAAGAATGAATTTCAGCTTCAGTTTCAAATTCTTCTTGTGAAGTTTGGAACACCTCAGTTGTTTTAATGTCAAATGGTAATGTCACATCTACTAAAGAGCGAGAACATGGTAAAACCATGCTTCCAGTTATATGTAGATGAAACGTAAACTTACCGGAGCCAAAATCAACTCTTCCCATTACATGCACAGGATTAATTTCACGAATATCTTTCTCGACCTCTTTTAGCTCACTTACATCTACCATCTCATCCAATGTCAATCCTTTATTTCTCAATTTATTCAATTGATGGATGGACCATTTCATATCATATCACCTCAAGGCAACAAACAAAATTATAGCTAGCCATTTTATATTTGTCAATGTTTTTTCTTTACACTATAATGAAGTCATCATAGTAAATAATATATAGAGTATCACGTTTTTCAAAAAGATGCTACATCGAAAGGAGAGATTACCATAAAAGCTGGTGGTATTGTTGTTGAATATAACCCTTTTCATAACGGTCATCTTTATCATGTGCAACAGACAAAAAAGTTAACACAATCCGATATAATAATTGCCGTTATGAGTGGTCCTTTTTTACAGCGTGGTGAGCCCGCACTCATTTCCAAATGGTATCGCACTAAAATGGCCTTAGCAAACGGCGTAGACCTTGTTGTAGAGCTTCCATACGTCTTTGCAACACAAAAGGCTGAAACCTTCGCAAATGGTGCTATTTCCATTTTAAATGCCCTACGTGTTTCTGAAATTTGTTTCGGTAGTGAGGATGGACAAATCAAAAACTTTTATAATACCATCTCCGTACAAAAAAACGAAGAAGAGACTTTTAACTGCCTTGTAAAACAATTCATGGACGCTGGTAATAGTTATGCAAAAGCAACATCAGATGCTTTCTCACACATTTTAACATCCGAAAACAACATTGATATGTCACAACCAAATAATATTTTAGGCTTCCAATATATGAAAGCAATTCTGTCACAGAATAGTTCTATACAAGCTCAAACTATACAAAGATTTGCCTCTCATTATCATGATGAAACATTTAATGACCAATATATTGCAAGCGCGACAAGCATCCGAAAACAACTCTTTAGCGAAGAAGGATCATTTACAACAATTGAACCTTTTCTCCCACAGGCAACCACTTCGCTTTTAGCAAATTACAAACAAAACTACGGGATATTACATAATTGGGAACAATACTTTTCATTTTTTAAATATAAACTCATGACGATGTCTCCAGGGGACTTACGACATATATATGAAATAGAAGAAGGTTTAGAGCATCGTATTTTATCAAAAATACAAAACAGTTCCTCCTTCTATTCATTCATGGAAGCATTAAAAACAAAACGTTATACATGGACTAGATTACAAAGAGCTTGTACACACATTTTAACAAACACAACAAAAGAGGAAATACGTAGCGCAAATATAGAACAACACGCACCATATATCCGCCTGTTAGGCATGTCACAAAAAGGACAAACTTATCTTTCAAAAAACAAGAAAAAAATCGAACTTCCAATCCTTACTCATACAAAAACATTTGACCATGCCGCTTTAGATATAGAGAAAAAAGCAAACTCTGTATATTTCTCCATCATGCACGAACCGTTACGCACGCAACTATTAAAACAGGATATAACACACCATCCTATTCGCTATGATGAAACAACTACAAAATTCCTATAAAAAAACCTCTCTATTTCAGAGAGGTTTTTTCCTTATCCATCTTTTCTAAATATGTTAACGCATCATCCAGCGTATCCACTGGTATAATTTTCATTTTTGTTTTAATATCCTTTGCAGTCTCAAGTGCATCTTTATAGTTCGATTTCTCCGCACCTTTTTCATTTGGCGCAAAGAACACTTCAGCCCCGGCATCGCTAGCAGCCACCACTTTTTGATTTATACCACCAATTGGGCCCACTTCTCCTTTTTCATTAATTGTACCTGTTCCAGCTATCTCATGTCCTTTTGTTAAGTCTTCTTCCACAAGTTGATTATATATTTCTAATGTAAACATTAAACCTGCGGATGGTCCACCAATTTCATGAGAATTAATTTTCACTTTCGGATCGACCACTAATTCTCTTTCCGTAACGATAGAAACACCTATACCGACACGTCCATTTCCATTAGGAATCGTCTTTACATTTAAATTTTCTTTCAATTTTTTTCCATTTCTCATGTACTCAATACTTACAGCATCGCTTTCTTTTTTCCCAGTCATATATTCAATAAATTGCTCCGTCTTTTCAAATGTTTTTCCGTCAACAGCTATAATAACATCACCAAGCTTAAGCTTTCCTTCTGACGGCATTCCTTTTGCCACACCAGCAACTAATACACCTTTATTTTCAAAAGAAACAGAGCGATTTGCACGTTTATATGCATTATAAATTGCGGCATTTTGTGAATCTTTCATCGCATAATTTTGGCGAAATTGATATTCTTCATCACTCTCACCTTTTTGCAATATTTCTTCCGCTTTCGAAATATGTGTATATTTATTAAACTGTGCCGCTATTAAATTCACCACATTTGCTGGCCCCATTGAAACCGTAACAAGCATAAAATCACCAGATTCTTTCGTTCCACCCTCAACTTGAACGTAAGGCTCTAATTTGGCAGCCATTCCTGGTTTTGTTACATAATACGGTAAACGTACGTAAACAAGTAACATCGCCAATATAACCCCTATTAAGATTGCATATATAAACCGAAAACGCTTAAACATTATGTTTCTCCTTCCACTGCTCAATTAATAAATAAATATTTGAAACATGTTTTTCCGCTTCTACTTCTCCAACTCGAATAATGTCTTCAATGTTCGTAAAAGCACGTGAACTAAATTGCTCTACAGCTGGTCGCATCATTAAATCCGATGCAATTTGCCGATTCATTACAAGCTCATGCTGCATAATTTCAATACTTTGCATGATTACGTCATAAATGGACGTAACATCTCCATTCACCTTAATTGGAGATACATCAACAGCGATAACAATATCGGCCCCTAACTCTTTCACAACCGATACTGGGATGCGATCAATAACTCCACCATCCACTAATAATCGTCCATCTATTTTTTCTGGTACAAACACTCCAGGAACAGATATGCTAGCCCTAACCGCATCTGCAACTGGCCCACTTGTAAAAACCACTTTTTCCCCCTTCAGTATGTCAGTAGCCACAACAGCCGTCGGGATATCTAACTCTTCTAAATTTTTATTATATGTAAACATTTTAATCATATCTTTGACACGTTTTCCAGCAATAAATCCCATTTTTGGTACCGTAAAATCTAAATAATACTTCCGCTTAAAAACAGATGCCAATTTATACAATCTTTCAACGTTACTACTTGCCGCATAAAACGTACCTATTAGCGCCCCCATACTACTTCCTGCAATCATATGAATAGGGATATCCGCTTCCCTTAAAACCTTTATTACACCAATATGAGCAAACCCTTTCGCTCCTCCAGACCCAAGCGCTAAACCAATCTTTGGTTCTTTCATTTTTCTCACCCTTTAATTTTTTTCATTCCTTTTTCATACTTATGGTCTAAATTCACTACGTATCCACGTATACTGAAATGAACGTTTTTTGGGACAAAGGGGGATTTACTTACATGTATGAAAAATGGAAAACCGCTTTCCTTACCATATCAACGCTATTTTTAACCTTTTCTCTTGTACTCCACCCCCAAGCCGCTTTGCAAGCTTCTATTCGCGGGTTAAATATATGGTGGGAAGTTGTATTCCCTTCACTACTACCGTTTTTCATCATTGCAGAACTTCTAATTAGTATCGGTGTTGTAAAATTTATTGGCGTTATATTAGAACCACTCATGCGCCCACTTTTTCGCGTTCCAGGGATAGGTGGATTTGTTTGGGCCATGGGAATGGCTTCTGGTTTCCCTGCAGGCGCCAAATTAAGCGCTAGACTACGAAAAAGCAATCTTTTAACTCAGATTGAAGCGGAGCGCCTCGTTTCTTTCACAAATTCTTCTAATCCACTTTTTATTTTCGGTGCTGTGTCTATCGGTTTTTTTAATAATCCGAAATTAGGAATTATATTAGCGGCTGCCCATTATTTCAGTAACTTTGCCGTCGGATTAATTATGCGTTTTTACGGACATAATACCGCTTACAAAAATAATACACACACTACAAAAAAACGCCGCTTTCAAAACCCTTTTTTAATTCTTCACGAGACGCGCTTACAAGAAAAAAGGCCAATCGGTAAATTACTTGGGGATGCTATCGTTTCTTCTATTCAAACATTACTTATGATTGGCGGATTTATTATTTTATTCTCTGTGTTAAATAAAATGATTACTGTATTCCACATTACAGCAGCTCTTTCTTTTATTATGCAACATATTTTATCATTCTTCCAACTAAGTACGGATTTTAGTATACCTATATTATCAGGTATTTTCGAAATGACACTCGGAAGCCAAATGATTAGTCAAATAAATGAAACACCGCTCTTACAACAAGCTATGGTAACAAGCTTCATTTTAGCATTTAGCGGTCTTTCTATTCAGGCACAAGTTGCTAGCATATTAGCTGAAACAGATATCCGATTTAAACCCTATTTTTTCGCACGAATTATTCAAAGTATTCTTGCCCCTATTTTTACATTTGTATTTTGGACACCATTTTATGAGAAAGTGAGTTCTTTCTCACCTATACCAAAAGATATTCCTGTATTTTTATCCAAGCATCCTTCTATACTACATGAAATTTGGACATCTTTTATACATTACGGACCAATTTTTACATTATTTTGTCTATACTTATATATTATTTTATTATTTTTGCGCACGTATAAAGAAAAACCCCGTTCACTTTAACGGGGTTTGAAACTTTTCTTTTAAAGCACGCTCCACAATAGGAGGTACAAGATCTACTACACTTCCTCCATACCTCGCAACTTCTTTCACAATACTCGAGCTTAAAAATGAATATTGGTTGTTTGTCATAATAAAAAATGTTTCAATATTTTCATCTAATTTTCGATTCATAGAAGTAATTTGCATCTCATATTCAAAATCAGAAACTGCTCGTAAACCACGTAATATTGCATTTGCATTACGCATTTTTGCATACTCTACTAACAGCCCACTATGCGAATCTACTTTTACATTCGGGATATCCTTTGTCGCTTCTCGAATTAGTTCTAATCGCTCTTCAACTGAAAAGAATGGTTTTTTTGATGAATTGTTTAAAACGACTACGTACACCTCATCAAATACTTTTGCTCCCCTTTTAATAATATCCAGATGCCCAAGGGTAATTGGATCAAAACTTCCTGAAGAAATAGCTATACTTGTCATTCTGTCCCCTCACCTTCATACTTATAAATCGATATTGCAGTAATCCCATAATTCTCAGCTCGTACTTTCACAAGCCTGCCTATTGAATTAGGTAAAACCACATCATGACCATGCTCTGCCATAATTAATCCATCACTATGCAGCAATCCATGTTGATCCATTACACTAATTAAAGATACAATTTTTTGCTCTTTATATGGAGGATCTATTAATATAAGATCGAATGACATTTCACGTTTTATTAGCGCCTTTACTGCACGTTCCGCATCATTTCGATATACTTCAGCTTGTTCCTGTATTCTACAACTTTCTAAATTTTGATGAATTACTTTTATCGCTTTACTATCCCTATCAACAAAAATCGCTTTATCGATCCCTCTGCTCAAAGCCTCAATTCCAAGACCACCACTACCACCAAATAAATCAAGGGCAATACCACCATCAAAATAAGGACCTATCATATTAAAAATAGATTCTTTTACTTTATCTGTCGTTGGACGTGTTGTATTACCAGGAACCGCTTTAAGTGGGTGTCCTTTACATTTTCCTGAAACTACTCTCATCTGTTGTCACTACCTTTATTTCAATATATCGAGCGATTATACAAAGCCATTCCCACTTCGGTAACCGTTAACAAATTACATTCACCTAAATATCGGAAAACTCACCATCAAATAACCGCTCATTATTTTTATGTATTCATCTCATCATTCACTAATATGAATCCAATATGTATATTAGTTCCACTTTATCTTTTTTATCCTATCACAAAATAAAAAAAAGAAAAATAAAAAGCCCAACATAAAATTTAATTTCATTATGTATATCTTCATTTAGATTGGACATAAATAATTATAACAACATCACCTTCGATGTTGTTGCCAACCGCGGAGAAGACTTACGTTTCCCCATAAGTTCTTCCTCCGGTTTCTCCTCTCCCTTTTCCTTCTTACTAGTACATGCTAGTATAAGAAGGGCCCTGCTATGCAGGGTTTTTTTCTTTGTGTGCTTTTCATTTAAAAAGTGAAATGGTACAGTAAAAGAAAGAGGAGGAAAAAATATGATTCAACGCTTTATAGAACTCGGAGAAGGCTACTCTGATTTATATGAATTACTTGAAATTGCCAAAACAAATCAAGAACGTATAGCACATATGTTACAATTTGAAACGATAAAAAACGATAAAAAAGTGTGTTCGCTTGGTGTAATATTAAAACCAACTACTACTGGTGATTTCCAACCATTATACATATGTCGTGAAGGCATTCCTGTATTTGAAAATAAAAAAAGTAAACGTGTCATTTTATTTGAAGAAACGGCAGAGCAACTCGGAAAAAAAGTGGCTACTTTTACTGTAAAGCCATCTACAACTTTCCCAGAAAAAGAACTATTTTTTAATCATTTAATTGGCATTTTACGAATGAACAATTTCATTCCTCCGATGAAATAACACTTTATTTCAATTAAAAAATCCCCCGCTAAACTTAGCAGGGGATTTTTTCTATTAGCTATAATCGTATTCTTTTGCTCGATCAGGACGGGAATTTTCAAATTCCGTTTTTAAATACGGGCGATACGACTGTTCTATCTTTTTCACAAAAGGAAGTTTGTTCAACTTATGCATCATATGCTCAATTTGTTCCATGTCACAATATACTACAGCATATTTTAATCGTTTTGATATGTAATGTATGTTACCATATTTCCTTAAAATCTTGGCATGTTTCAATGAATGTAAATAAACAATCATACTTTGTCGTTGCCCGAACATAATCTTCTCCATCTTCTCCTTTTAAAAACATATATTTTATATTCTATGAAAACCAATCAGAAATTTATAACATTACAGGACAAACTCTGTATACGTTTTCTTCCAACTTCTAAAAAACGGGGTACATCACCCCGTTTTTTTACAACCACAACCTCCGCCAGTACCACAACCTCCACCACAGCCACCAGCATCAAAGAATGGATTTCCTGTTGGTACTTTAATGGAAGAAGACACTTCCGAACCGATTGCTACACTAACTTCATCTAATAACTTCTGCAAAGCAGTTTCTGCTCTTTTAAAAGCTGCAACCTTATCATGTAAGTCCACAGAACGCTTTAATTCTCTCATTTTCATTGATACGGTAGTGTAGTCAGGATGGTATTTTCCAAAACGCTGTACTTCCTCATACCGTTCTTTCATCGCTGTAAATTGCTGAATTAACGTCTGAAGTTCTATATCTTCATGTAATTCTCTATAATACTTACGATAATCTTCTGCTATATCTGAACAGATAATCGCTTTTGCAAGCTGCTCTGCCTTATCTAATATTAATACGCTTTCTAGCGTCGCTACAATCATGAGAGACACCTCCGAGTATCCATCATACCACATTTAGATTAGAACTACTAATTGAAGTGACTTACTCAAAAGAAAGATATAATGAAACTATTTTCACACTATATCCGTACACACTTATACATTAATATGTTCCGCTATATTATATTTAAGAACATCCCATTTCCCACTATTTTGTTTCACATAACTAATACACGCATTTTTTAATGGTGTCTTAAATGTAATTTCATCTGGTTCAATGGCATGTAAAATTGCTTTTATCGCGTGTGAGTGAGCAACAATAATAATACGTTTGCCAAAATGAGTTGTTGCAACATCTTCTAAAGCAGCAAAGCAACGAGCTACAATCTCTTCATCTTGCTCCATACCTTCTACTTTACCCTCAGCAATCAACTCTCTAACAGTCGCAACTGGCTTCCCTGAAGCTTCTCCAAAATTCCGTTCAACAAATCGATCATCTAATAAAATCGATTGTAATCCAGCCGCCTTTGCGATTTCATTAGCCGTTTCTTGCGCTCTAATTAACGGGCTACTTATAATGATATCCCACGTTTCTTCTTGTAAAGCAGCTGCACTTTGACTCGCTTGCTTCTTACCAACTTCATTAAGCGGAATATCTTCTCGCCCCTGAATAATTTCTTGAAAATTCCAATCAGTTTGTCCATGTCGTACTAAACAAATTTCCGTCATGCTGCAACTCCTTTTTAAATAATCAATCTCTATTGTAACAAAAGTTCTGCATGACGGACATATTTTTCACTTGCAATTAGGTTGCATTTTGTTGCTTCATATACTGAAACATATCAATCATGATCGAAGCAACAGCCAATTGATTTTGAAATTTTTCCACTTTATCTGGTATTGTTTTTTTGAAATGTTGCATCGCCGCTAACTCAAAAGCCTCTTTTTCTTCAGGATTTCGTGTTAATTTTCTATACCAGTACGGTTGCTCTCTAATATAGCGAGATAAATCCTCATCAGCCTTTATAAACTCCATAATTTCTGCTCTCATCATCTTTCCCCCCTAATCCTTTTGAAAGAAAAACGGGTTATTTTCTGAAGTACTTTGTTCTTGCTGCGTACGGTTACCTTGAAATTGCTGAATAACTTGTTGCACGCTCCCAATAGCACTCGTCACATTGGCTAAATGGTTCTGCATTTGTTCCACGTCCAACTTTTTAAAAAAAGAAAGCATTTGCCCCATCACATCAGCAGTTTTTTCCTCTTCAGTTCGATTATCTTTTTCTTTTTTATTTTCTTTTACCGAAGAAAACGCAGGCGCTCCATCCGGTCTATAAGTTGCCCATATTGGATCTTCTTCACCAAGTAAGTACCATTCTTCATAAAATTGTTGCCAAGTTTTGTGACCATTTCTAACCTCATGAACCATTTTAGGGTGATGGTTTACAAATTCTTTAAACTGTTGAACCGATGGATGTAACGGCCCTTTTGTTGTTGGCATAATCCTCACCTCTCCATGTATATCTACTATATAGTAAGAAAAAAAAGGCACATGGTTCGCCTATTTTCAGACGATTCATGCACCTTTTTTTCTGCTATTTGCATACGGTCAGATTCCCACCTACAATTCAGTGAATACGAAGTAACTAATTAGGTGATGTAACACCCCACCGCTTACAGTTTCGCTTTATTTTCGAATAAAGTTTTGTGTATAAAATTTATCGTATACACCAACACCTAATCCTGTAAATTGTTCATTTAATAAATTCTTTCTATGCCCCTCACTATTTAACCAACCTTGCACTGCCGCAATTCCATCACTATGTTGCGCCGCTATGTTCTCACCAGCAAGTTGAAATCCTACTTTCCCGCGCTGCAATCGATCTCCTAGCGTACCTAATGTAGGTGAGTCATGAGAAAAATAATTATTGTCTTTCATATCTTTACTGTGACCAACAGCAACATCTGCTGTTTCCTGATCCCATGTTAATAATGATAATTTATGACGACTTCGAATGATATTTGTTAAATCAAAAATTTGTTGCATATTCCCATTTTCTACTTGTTTTATTTTTTCTGGAGTCAATGGTTGTTCTGCTATTAATTCACCTGAATAAACGAGCTGATACGGTCTTTGGCGTAATAATGTTTCATCATCCATATAACGAACACCCACAAGCTCATGTGTAAATTGATCAAAATACAATTGCGCCCATCCATCTTCTACAGGTATTAACGGTTGTTCCATGACTTCGGTATCAGATAGTTCAAATTGATAACTATTTTTCCCTCTTTTTAACGCAATTTCATGCGAAGGCGGACTTTTTTTATATACTTCTTCATATTTTTCATTTATATAATAAGGTGGAACCTTAACTTGTTCACCAGCAGCATACGCCGTTACAACTTTACGTTCAGAAACTCCAAATTGAGCATACTGAGTTAAATCCTGATTGTATACCCACCATTCATATCCGTATGCAGACGGCTCTATTCGAGAGGGTTCTCCCCACTTCGCCAATAAATTTTCAGAGTCTTCACCAATCATATTTAAAACAGTGTCTGAGGAGTCTTCCTTAATTTGCTTTTTCTTTTTCACAATTTTATTTTCTTGCTTTGATTGAGATGGGGTTAATATATATTGTGAAACGAGTAATTTTCCGTATAAATCAACAGCTAAAATTAAAAATGTAATCATTACGATACGCAATAATTTCTTCAAACGATATACCTCCTAAACAAAACATAAAATTGAGATATACACAAATCCTTTTCTTTCTTTTTGTGTGTACCGTACTCTTTTCACTATATCATATTTTCGTGAAAAAAGTCTGGATTATCCCTTTTCTCTCAATATGAATTGCACTTTCTTATTATTCATACTATTATAAAAATAATGGTGTAACATTAAAAAAGGAGGTATTATATGCAATTTACAAATACGAAATTTAATGGAGCCGTCGTTGAATTAACTCTTTTAACTGAAATCATGGAAAACAACCACTTCGTACTTGCTGGACAGTGGGATTATGAACGGGTTACATACGATTATAAATTTGAAATATTAAAGGATATTTATTATTTGCGAGTGCAAGGCGTTGCTGTTGAAGGTGACATTGGCAGTAGACACGCTGAAGTAAAACTACTCCCTCCCTTATTAGGAAAACATTATTATCCTCACGGCGTTGAATATGGCGATGATGAGACTTTCCCAACGAATGTACTTCAAAAAAGTGAACAACTCCTACAAAATGTCGAAAAAGAGTTAAAGGAACTTCAAATTATTGATTAACAAAAACAAGCGCATCAATATGATGCGCTTGTTTTTTCCCTCCCCTAAGAATGAATCGTTTTTTTTACTGGATATCCATAAATAGATCCATCTTTTACTTTAATCTCATCTTCCCAAGGAACCTTATATTTACCTTCAGCTAAATCTTTTACAAACGTATATGGATTTTCTTTCACCCCACCAGGAGTTGCTACATATCCTCTTGAACCTAGATTATATATATTATTTTCTAATCCCCATCCTAATCTAGCCTGATCTGCTAGTTCTGGATATACTTCAGCAGTAACAATCTCCCAAGGATTTCGATGCCCCTGTACTAAAGTAGTCCCATCAAAATTACATACTTGTCCTTCACCAAAGTAATAAAATACACCATCATAACCCGCTAAGTTTACCGACAATGTATACATTAAATTCTGCCATGCATTTGAACGATTGGTTAGCATCCATTGTTCACTAACTTGTGTGCTATACCCAGAAATACGAATCAAGACATTTGCACCTTTATAGGCCGCTTCACGAGCTACTTCAGGGAACATGCCATCATGACAAATACAAACAGCTAATTTACTTCCTCCAGGTCCATCACAAACAGGTAAGCCTAAATCTCCAGCTTTCCAAGGCTCGACTGGCACCCAAGGATTTAGCTTACGATACTTCAAAATCATTTCACCTTGTGGATCAATAATAACTGCTGTATTATATGGCTCTCCACCATCAGGGTTTTTTTCCATTATTGAAAAAACACCATATACTTTAGATTCCTTACATGCCTCAGCAAATAAGTCTGTTTCTGGCCCAGGCACTGTACATAAAAATTCTTCTGTAGTCCATTTTTTTGTATTGAGCCCTTGTGTACTATATTCAGGAAATACTATTAATTCTAATCCAGGATAACCTGATTTGGTCGAATGAATTGTTTTTATGATTTGTTGAATTTGTTTATCAATGTCCGCACGTGACTCTACTACTGGTACTGGATATTGAATTAGTGCTGTCAAAAAACCACTAATCGGCTTTACCATACTTCCACTACTACCCATTAAAATTCCCCCTTAAAATAGTTCGTGTTTATTAAAGATAACAATATATATTTGTAACTCTCTAAAAAACTTGCACTACATATGGAATTATTACGCATGAAAGCTAGTAGTAAATTTTATATCCACTTTTAGTACACGCCTACACTAACTTAACATAAAAATTCAGAAAATTCAACCTTATTGAAAAGAGCTAAAACTAAAAAGAAAAAGCGCATGGAATCCCATACACTTTTTCACTTAGTCTGTAAATACGGCGGCAATTGTTGCAACTGCTCCTTATCCTTTTCACGTTCTCTACGTGCCCACCTAAAGAATACATAGCCTATAATTGTACCGTACACTATTTCCTGGACAATTTTCATTATGATACCACCAGTTTGCTGGTCTTGTACAACTGGCATCCAGTGCAAAAATTCTGGTCCCGTTATATTTAAATCTGATAAAGTGCCCGCTGGTACACATAGTTCCATCGCTTTCATCCAAGCAGCCGGATCCGTATACGTTGCAAATAACGGGGCTGTCGCAAAAATGATTAACGCACAAGCAGGCGTTAATAATATACCGTTAGCAAACATATAACCAAGTTTCTTTATATCACTTAACGTTTGATATTCTGGTAATGGATTTAACATCGGCCACCACATCATAATTGCTGTAAAAAACAATATAGCTAAACAAATAGGATGAGCTATTTGACTTTGTTTTACTGTATCAAAAACAACTGGTAAATGATAAAAAGAAAACAGGCCGTTAAATACAAACAACGCAATAAGTGGTTTAGCAAATACCTTTAATATAATTTGAACGAACTTAAAAGAAGTAATGTAACGATATAACCAAATCGGTATACCAAGCAACAGTAACGGTGGAACTGCAATATACATGACTGCCATTTCAAACATATGAGCACTAAATATAATATGGCCAATTAAATCAATAGGCCCTCCCTTTACAAAATACAAAAGAACAATACCAGTCGTAAAATAAAAAATTTGCTTCTTACTTACCTTCGTCGCATTTTCAAATCGCATTCTATATGGACCAATAATTAAGAAGTACCCAATAAGAATCGACAGCATAAATATTAAAAAGATTGGACTCCATAAAGCCTGAAATCCAAATATCCACAAGTTACTCATTTTCACACCTACCTTCGTAAGGTTATCCATAATATGAAGAGGGAGCTGTGACAACACAAGCTCCCTTATTTTTCACTTTTCAAATCCAGACGATTGTCATAAATGCTAAAATTGTAATTAACCCTATTAGCAGACCAGAGTATAGAAAGAAACTTGCTGCTTCATGTCCTTTATGACTCATATGCATAAAATAATACAATTGAAAAATTACTTGTACCACTGCTAATAGTAAAATAAATGGAACAGAGAAAGTCGGACTAAAAGTTTTTGGATACGCCACTGCTACAAATGCAACTAATGTTAAAAAAATCATTAATGCAAACGTAATAACTTGATGCTTCATTTCCTCCGCACTTTTTCTCTTCCGATAAACAAGATCAACTTTAGGATTATTCGTTTGCTTTATCGCCATTGTTTATCCCACCATTCCCATTAAATATACTACAGTGAAAATAAACACCCAAACTACGTCAATAAAGTGCCAATAAATCGATGCAACATAAAACTTTGGTGCATTGTATAAATTTAGACCTCTCTTCGCATTTCTAAAGATTAATGTTAAAATCCAACATAACCCAAACAATACGTGGAGTCCATGTGTACCAACAAGAGCATAAAACGCAGAGCCAAACGCACTACTTCTCATAGTATGCTTAAATTCATGTGTATAATGATAAAACTCATATATCTCAAACCCTAAAAACCCTAAACCTAGCAATACAGTTACTAGTAACCAAAGTTGCATTTTCTTAAAGTTAAAGTTTTTCATGTGATACATCGCATATACACTCGTTAAGCTACTCGTTAATAAAAGCATCGTCATAATGAAAACGAGTGGCATTTGGAACATCTCTTGAGATGTTGGTCCACCATTTGTAGAATTCTTTAACGCTAAATATGTGCCAAATAAGGAAGCGAACAATACTGTTTCGCCTCCAAGAAATAACCAAAAACCGACAAACTTATTTTTCCCTTCAAGGGTTGCTTTTTCAGGCTCTGCTGGAAATGTTTCATTCGTTAATTTTTCATCTACATGCATTATGCCTTGCCCCCCTTATCATCTAAATCTTCTTTATGAATATGATATCCATGATCATCGATTACTGAACGTAGGAACATTGCGCCAAATGTAATGATTAAACCAATAATTGCTACCAATAACCAGAACTTATCTTTTCCACCCTGCATATACATTGCACCAAATGCCGCTATAAACAATCCAAAAGAAATGACAAATGGTGAAAACGAAGGATTTGGCATATGAATATCACCAACTGGTTCCGCTGCTGTCATCTCTTTATTACCTTCACGTTTTTCAATCCAAAACGGATCTAATCCGCGAACAAATGGTAATTGTTTAAAGTTATATTCTGGTGTCGGTGCTGGCATTGTCCATTCTAATGTACGTGCATCCCACGGATCACGACCAGCTTTTTCTTTTGATACTGTCGTTTTAATTACATTGAATAGAAGAACAATAGTCCCAAGAGCCATAAACACCGCTCCAATAGAACTAATCATATTCCCCATTTCCAACCCTTGCCCTTCAAGATATGTGTAGTAACGGCGTGGCATACCAATCAAGCCAAGGAAATGCTGAATAAAGAACGTTAAATGGAAACCAATAAAGAATAGCCAAAACGTTATCTTTCCTAATGTTTCATTTAATACTTTATTAAACATCAGTGGCCAATAATAATGAGCTCCTGCAAGTAAACCAAATACAACACCGCCAACGATTACATAATGAAAATGTGCTACTACGAAATAGTTATCATGAAATTGATAATCAGCTGGTGCAGATGCTAGCATAACCCCTGTAACTCCACCCATTACGAATGATGGAATGAAAGCTACTGCCCACATCATTGGTGTCGTAAAACGAATACTTCCGCCCCACATTGTAAAGAGCCAGTTGAATATTTTGATACCAGTCGGAACCGCAATCGCCATTGTTGCAACTGAGAAAATAGCATTAGCAACTGGACCAAGTCCAACAGTAAACATATGATGGGCCCATACCATAAATCCTAAAAATCCAATTAATACAGTCGCAAACACCATCGATGAATAACCAAACAATCGTTTTTTCGAAAATGTCGCGAAGATTTCTGAGAATATTCCGAAAGCTGGGAGTATAAGAATGTATACTTCTGGATGACCGAAAATCCAGAATAAATGCTCCCATATAATTGTATTCCCGCCCAATGCTGGATTAAAGAAACTTGTTCCAAATAAACGATCTAACATTAAAAGCCCTAATCCTACAGTTAACGGTGGAAAAGCGAATAATATAAGCGAAGATGTTACAAATGTCGTCCATGTAAACATCGGCATACGCATATACGTCATTCCTGGCGCACGCATATTAATAATGGTTACAAGGAAGTTAATACCTCCAATTAATGTACCAATACCTGAGATTTGCAAACCGAGTACATAGAAATCAACACCATGACCCTTAGAGGCTAAAGCTAAAGATGCATAAGATGTCCATCCTGCATCAGGTGCTCCACCTAAAAACCAACTTAAATTTAAAAATACTCCACCAAAGAAAAACAACCAAAATCCGAGTGAATTCAAAAACGGGAACGCTACATCACGTGCACCAATTTGAAGTGGTACAGCGGCGTTCATAAATGCAAACACGAGTGGCATAGCTGCGAGGAAAATCATTGTTGTACCGTGCATCGTCAATACTTGATTATAAGCATCCCCAACAAGAAAAGCGTTGTTAGGAATCGCTAATTGAAGGCGAATAAATAGAGCTTCTATTCCGCCTATTACAAAAAACAATCCACCTGCAATTAAATAGAGAATGGCAATCTTTTTATGGTCTACTGTCGTTAAATAATCCCATATGACAGCACCCATCCCCTGTTTTTTTGCTACAGAACTCACGTTTTCAACCTCCCCTTCACGAATAATCCCTCTTTACTTTTCAACTTTTAACGTTTGTAAGTATGCATTTAATGCATCAATTTGATCATCCGTTAAGTTGCCATATTTGCCAGTCATTTTGTTTCCTGGCTTCATATTTTCAGGATCTTTCAGCCATTTTTTTAAGTTTTCTTCATTGTTTTCGGCAATACCGGCAACCATATCGCGATCCGCAAAGTTTGCTAAGTTTGGTGCGATACGAGCGGAAGGTGGTCTACTATCATTAGATCCAACTGCGTGACAACCAATACAGCTTTTATTAAATATTTCTTGGCCCTCTTGCGCCTTTGTTGAAGCTACTTCTTTCTTCCCATCAATCTTCTTCATATCAGCAAGCCAATTTTTGTACTCGCTTTCATCTAAAGCTTTCACTTTAAATTGCATTAAAGAATGTGATGGGCCGCAAAATTCTGTACAAAAACCATTATAAGTGCCCGATTTATCTGCCTTTAACCACATTTTGTTCACATTGTCTGTATTTGTATCCATTTTCCCAGCTAAAGATGGAACCCAAAATGAGTGTTTAATATCGGCACCCTTCAAATTTAAATACACTTTCTTACCTGTGGGGATGACTAAATCTTGCGAAGTTACTATCTTTTCTGATTTGTAAGAAAATTCCCACCAATAAAGATTCGCTGTTACATCAACAACGATAGTATCTTTATCAATATTCTTTTTCTCCATCGCACTTACATCAGCAAGTTTGAATGTATATGTAACCGTTGGAACAGCTAAGATTAGTAAAAGAATAATCGGAATAACTGTCCATATAATTTCTAGCTTGTGATTTCCTTCAACTTGCTCTGGAATATAATCTTCCTGACCTTTCTTTTGTCGGAAACGCACAATTACATACAAGAAAATAATAGTAACTACTAGTACTACTCCTACCATGATTGCACTCGCCAGTAGAAGTAAATCATATTGCATTTTTGCTACTTCTCCTTGCGGAATTAAAGTAGATTGAAAGGCTTTACCGCATCCCCCTAACAGTAAAGCCAGCAGTGAAACGAACGAAAGCAGTCGCCACTGTTTCTTCATACAAACAACCCCCACTTTCCTTGTGAATTAGATTGTACTTTATAGTTAAGTAAAGTAAATCTCAACGTAAAGAAATCCAATTATGTCGTTGTCTTAGAAGAATGTAACTACAATCATTGATACAAATAAGATTGTTAAATAATTTAGGGAATAAACAAACATTTGCACGGACCATTTTATGTCATCTTTCTTACGGAAGCCATAAAATCCTAAAGCGATCCATCCGATGTTAAGCAGTGTTGCAATTACCATAAATGTTATCCCTAGTCCACTCATATAAAATGGTAGTGGTAATAAACATACTGTCCAAATCATAATTTGGCGTTTCGTAATTTCAAATCCATGAACTACAGGAAGCATTGGAATTCCTGCATTTCGATATTCATCAACACGTTTCATCGCTAATGCAAGGAAATGTGGGATTTGCCAAATAAACATAATTAAAAATAACATCCAAGCAATTGGATGACCTAAAGATGGATCGATTGCTGCCCATCCAATTAAAGGTGGAACTGCTCCAGATATACTACCTACAACAGTATTTAGTGTATACTTTCTCTTTGTCCATAAAGTATATAGGACAACATATGTGAAAGCACCAATAAATCCCATTAAAACTGCCATTGGTGTCGTTAATAATAAGAATACAAATCCAAGAAGTAATATAACTAGTCCAAATGTAAGTGCAAATCCTGGTTTATACTTTCCAGTAACCGTTGGACGAGTCTTTGTTCTCTCCATTAACGGATCGATGTCTCTATCGATGTAGTTATTTAAACAACATACCCCCGCCATAATTAATCCAGAACCAACGATTGTAAAAAATAGCTTATCCAGATTGTCCATCACACTTAATCCATTAAAGTGTAACGCCAACCAAAATCCTGTAAATACAGTAAGTGTATTTGAGTTTACAATCCCCATTTTAACGAGTGCTGATAAATCTTGTAACCGAGTTGTTTCCGGTACACTTGTAACAGCGGACTCATCATGCAGCTCACTTGTTGCATGGTTCATCACTCTAACCCCCTCTTAAAACTTTCATCTTTCTTTTTGCGCCTATTTCAAATGAAATAATTCGCTTCTATATAGCAATATTATTACAGTAGAAACATTGTTAACCCATTCTACTACTAATCTACGCCCATACTCCAATATATTAAATCATATTTCCCGAACATTTTGTGAAGAAAACATGAACTTTTTGTGTCGAATATAAAAAACTTCATTCTGACTTGTCCTTATCATAACATGATGTTACATTCTATAATAAACTATTTTCTCCTATTTAACACGTATTCTCCCCATTTCTTTTCAAAATAGCCTATTTTTCACCTAAATTTTTCCTTACGAACCCTGTTTTCACACCTATTTTCTCTCCCTTGTCTTCCCCCTCCATTTCTTTGCTATTTTATTATTTTTTATATATCATAGGAACTAGCGCGTTTTATTCTATACATAATGGAATGAAAATATTTCGCAATAACTTCATAGCAGAAAGATGGTGAAAGAGATTGCAACGCTTTATTAAATGGTTAGCAGTCATTACAAGCCTTGATTTATTAATAGTTTTATTAGGAGGCGCTTTAGTTACAAAAACAGGTTCTGGTCAAGGTTGTGGTAAATCATGGCCACTTTGTAACGGTGAATTTGTTCCATCTAATTTATCAATGGAAACTATTATTGAACTTAGCCACCGATTAACATCAGGATCAGCTGGAATTCTTGTCACTCTCCTTTGTATTTTGTCCTGGAAATATTATAAACATGTGCGTGAAACAAAAACGTTAGCAATTTTATCCTTCGTATTTTTAGTTGCACAAGCATTAATGGGAGCAGCAGCAGTTGTTTGGGGACAAATGCCAGCTGTACTTGCTATCCATTTCGGTATTTCCTTAATTTCATTTGCTTCTGTCATTTTATTAACGTGTCTTATCTTTGAAATTGACCAAAAATTTGATGCACGTTCACTTATTATGGACAAAAAAATGAAATTTCATATTTATGGTGTAACAATTTACAGTTATATCGTCGTCTACACAGGTGCTTTAGTACGTCACGAACGAGCTAGCTTAGCTTGTCCAGATTTTCCTTTATGTAGCAAAAACAGACCTATGCCAACTCAACTACATGAATGGGTTCAAATGGGCCATAGAGTTGCAGCGATGTTAATTTTCGCTTGGATACTATACGCGATGATTCTCGCTATTCGCCATTACAAGCAGCAACCTGTAGTATATTGGGGATGGATCATTTCATTTATCCTTGTTACACTTCAAGCTGTAGTAGGAGTTTTAGTTGTATTTACAAACGCTAGTTTAGCGATGGCATTGTTACATTCTCTATTCATTTCTTGCTTGTTTGCCGTACTATGCTATTTAGTTATGTTAGGAACAAGAAGTAAAGTGAATGCAAAAGAAGCCGGATCAACTTCTAAACAAACAAAATAATTTAAAACTAAAATCCCTTGCCAATTAGGCAAGGGATTTTTTGCAATAAAGAAAAGAGCTGTATTTACACAGCTCTTTTCTTTATTTTAGTGATCTAATTCAATAAGTAAATCACCCGTTTGAATTGCATCACCATCGTTAACATATACTTTTTTCACTTTACCATTAAACGGCGCTTGAACTGTCGTTTCCATTTTCATTGCCTCTGTAATTGCCATAGAATCGCCTTTTTTCACTTCATCGCCTTCTTTTACAACTACTTTAATTACCGTTCCTGGCATTGTTGCACTAATGTGATTTGGATTTTCACGGTTTCCTTTCACACGTTGTGCAACTGTTGCTTTCACATTCTCGTCTTTCACGACAATTTCACGTGGTTGACCATTAAATTCCAAGTAAAGGACACGATTTCCATCCGGCTGTGGTTCTCCAATTGATACAAGTTTAACCATCAATGTCTTACCTTGTTCAATCTCCACATCAATTTCTTCACCTAGTCTCATACCATAGAAGAACGTCGGTGTATCAAGTACAGATACATTTCCATAAAGCTCAGCAACTTTTTCATAGTCCATAAATACTTTTGGATATAATGCATATGCAACTACATCAAAAATTGTTACTTCGCGTCCAAGTTTATGGAATAATTCTTCTTTTAACGCGTCGAAATCTACTGGCTCTAGTAGTTCACCTGGTCTTACTGTTAACGGCTCTTTCCCTTTTAAAATAATCTTTTGCAATTCTTTCGGGAAACCACCGTACGGTTGACCTAAATCACCAGAGAACATTTCAACAACAGATCCCGGGAAGTCCAACGCATGTCCACGCTCTAAAACATCTTGTTCTGTCAGGTGGTTTTGAACCATAAATAATGCCATATCGCCAACAACTTTTGATGACGGTGTTACTTTTACAATATCTCCAAACATGTCATTCACACGACGGTACATTACTTTCACTTCATCAAAGCGATCTCCTAAACCAACCGCCTTCGCTTGTTGTTGAAGATTACTATACTGTCCACCTGGCATTTCATGCATATATACCTCTGTGTGAGGTGCATTCATACCACTTTCAAACGGTGCATAGTATTTGCGTACATCTTCCCAATAATGAGATAGCTTTTCTAAAGAATCGATATTAACATCTGGTTGTCTTTCATTTCCACCTAGTGCATAGAATAATGTGTTCGCACTCGGTTGTGACGTTTGACCAGCCATAGAACTCACCGCTACATCGACAATATCAACACCTGCTTCAATTGCCTTCGTATACGTTAATATACCATTTCCACTCGTATCGTGCGTATGCAGGTGAATCGGAATTGATACCGTCTCTTTTAATGCTGAAACTAAATCATATGCTGCGTTTGGTTTTAGTAAGCCAGCCATATCTTTAATACCTAAAATGTGAGCTCCCGATGCTTCCAACTCTTTTGCTAAGTTTTTATAATAATTCAAATCATATTTACTACGTAATGGATCATGAATATCTCCTGTGTAGCACATTGTTGCTTCTGCAATTTTACCAGTATCTCGTACAGCATCAATTGCAACTCTCATGCCTTCTACCCAGTTTAAACTATCAAAAATACGGAATACATCAATGCCAGCTTGAGCAGAACATTCTACAAATTTTTGGATTAAATTATCTGGATAGTTTTTGTATCCAACTGCGTTTGAAGAACGAAGTAACATTTGGAATAACACGTTCGGCATTTTTTCACGAAGATCTAGTAATCGTTCCCATGGATCTTCTTTTAAGAAACGATACGCAACATCAAACGTTGCACCGCCCCACATTTCCGCTGAGAATAGGTTCGGTAACATTCTCGCTGTTGGCTCTGCAATTTGATGTAAATCTTTTGTACGAATACGAGTTGCAAGTAATGACTGATGTGCATCACGGAATGTTGTATCCGTCAAAAGTACACGTTTTTGATCCTGTACCCACTTTACTAATCCGTCCGCTCCACGCTCATCCAAAATTTGTTTCGTGCCATTTTGGATTGGCTCTGAGTGTAATACATTCGGTATACGAGCATCTGGAAAAATTGGTTTCTCTTTTTTCCCTACTCCTGGGAAGCCATTTACTGTTACTGAACCAATATAATTTAACATTTTCGTTCCGCGGTCTTTACGTTTCGGGAACAAGAATAGTTCAGGTGACACATCAATAAACGAAGTATCATATTCTCCTGATAAAAAGTTTTTATGTTTTACTACATTCTCTAGGAATGGAATATTTGTTTTAATACCACGAATACGGAATTCTTTTAAGTTACGTTCCATTTTTGCAGCTGCTTGCTCAAAAGTAAGTGCCCAAGTTGTAACTTTTACAAGTAAAGAATCGTAGTACGGTGTAATAACTGCACCTTGGAAGCTATTTCCTGTATCAAGACGCACACCAAAACCACCGCCTGATCGATACGCCATAATTTTTCCTGTATCCGGCATAAAATTATTTAGCGGATCTTCAGTTGTTACACGAGATTGAATTGCAAATCCATGCACAACTACTTCCTCTTGCTTCGGCACACCTACCATTTTGCTATGTAATGAATGTCCATCAGCTATTAAAATTTGTGATTGAACGATATCTACTCCTGTAATCATTTCTGTAATCGTATGTTCTACTTGAACACGTGGATTTACTTCAATGAAGTAAAACTCATCATCTTTTACAAGGAATTCTACTGTTCCTGCATTTAAATAGTTTACATTTTTCGTTAACTTCACAGCAGCATCACAAATACGCTGACGCAAATCATCTGAAAGTGATACACTCGGTGCTATTTCTACAACTTTTTGATGACGACGTTGTACAGAACAGTCACGCTCGTATAAATGAACAACATTGCCTTCTTCATCTGCTAAAATTTGTACTTCTATATGTTTAGGTTTTTCAACGAATTTTTCGACGTAAACTTCATCATTACCAAAGGCTGCTTTCGCTTCTGATTTCGCTCGATTATATGATTCTCCTAATTCCTCACTAGTACGCACAATACGCATACCACGACCGCCACCACCAAGGGACGCTTTAATAATAATCGGGTAATCATACTTTTCAGCAAATTTTTCGACTTCTTCTAATGAATCTACTGGACCATCACTACCAGGTATAACTGGAATTTGTGCTAGCTGCGCTTGTGTTCTTGCTTTCACTTTATCTCCAAACATATCTAAATGCTTACTTTTCGGACCGATAAAGATAATTCCTTCTTCTTCGCAACGTTTCGCGAATTGAATATTTTCTGACAAGAAACCATATCCAGGGTGGATTGCATCTACATGATTACTTTTTGCAATCTCAATAATGCCTTCAATATCTAGATAAGCATCAATTGGTTTTTTTCCTTCCCCAACTAAATAGGACTCATCGGCTTTATAGCGATGATAAGAACCACTATCCTCTTTAGAATAGATTGCAACTGTTTTTAATCCTAGTTCCGAACAAGCTCGAAACACACGAATTGCAATCTCTCCACGGTTAGCTACCAATACTTTTTGAATACGTTGCAGCTTTGTCATGATTTTCCCCCTCTACTTTCCTACCACTCTAGAGATAAAATATATACACACCTTAAAAAGCGTGAAGTTCTTCACTTTCCACATTATATTATACTTAGAAAGCTTCACTTTATTTTTATCCATCATACCTTATTTTTTAACAAATGATAAGTTTTCTGCGCAATTTGTTTCACAAAAATAGTATAGCATACCTCTTCCTTTTCTAACAACTTAATTGTATATCACATTCAACTTAATGTGATATATCTTTTAACTGAAATATATATTAATACATCACATTTAAAACTACTTAAAAATAAAAAACACATTATGCTCTAAAGCACAATGTGTTTTTTATTTTACAACTACAAGATGTGGTCCATTTTGTTCTTTTTCTTTCATTAATCCATTCTGTTGTTTCTCTTGTCGTTTCACGTGACTAGCAATATTGAGTAGTATCCCCATCGCAAGTAGATTAGCTAATAAAGAACTACCACCGTAACTGACAAACGGTAATGGTACTCCGGTAAGTGGTATTACCCCAGACATACCACCAACATTAATAAACGTTTGAACTCCAAACAAGCTTGCAATTCCGATAGCTATTAAACTTCCAAATGGATCTGTACACTTTTGTGCAACTCTAAATGACCGAATAATAATTAGTAATAAACAGATTAAAATGATAGCTACACCTATAAAACCAAGTTCTTCAGATATAATTGCCATTATAAAATCCGTTTGCGGTTCTGGTAAATAACCATATTTTTGTACACTATTCCCTAATCCTCTACCATTAAGCCCTCCAGAAGCGATTCCAATAAATGAATTCACTAATTGAAATCCATCCTTTTGAGGATCATTAAACGGATCAAGGAAAACAGAAAAACGTGCCTTTTGATATGGATTTAATGCATAATTACCAAGCAGATATAGTGCTGGAATCCATACTATAGAAGTTAAAGCAATTCGTTTAATCCATAAGTTAACCTGTACTCCCGAACAAAGAAACATAATTCCTACTGTTCCTGCAATTAACAAATCAGTACCTAAATCATTTTGCTTTAATATTAAAAACATGATTATACCAACACCAATAAGTACTGGACCTGACCCTTTGGAAACAGGTGTATTCGTTTCTTGTCTTTTGGCAAAGAAATGAGCTAAGACGAGAATAACTGTTATCTTAACAAATTCTGCAGGCTGTATTCCAAATATCCACCCGTTTGCACCGTTTACTTTCTTAGTGAAAAAAGCAGCTGCAGCTAATAAGGCAACACTAGCACCGTAACTCCCCAACAAAAAAATTCGTTTTCTCCAAACTTTATATGGGATAGTAGCAATAATTATTAATACTATTGTCCCAACAACTAAAGTAATTAATTGTCTTTTAAAAAAGAAATTTGCTGGTTTATCAAATCTCGAAATCGCAACAATGGAACTAGAACTATATACCATTATAACTCCCAGCACACATAAGATAACAAGAGGAAGTACCAATGAATAATCCATTGATTTCCATACTTTTTTCATTTCATTTCCTCTTTCTGTTTCAATTTAATTATTGTTGTATTCCATATGTACATTGATTCTTCCTGCTTTATTATACAAATAAAAAGCTCAAACTAATTTAGTTTGAGCCCCCTTATTTGAACCCGTTATTGTTGTTTGTTTGTAAACGCTTCATGAAGTGCAGATAACTCACGTTCGAGCTCACCTAACATTGCTTTCCCTTGTTCTTCTGCAATAAGACCAAGGCGAACTGCAAAATCGACCTCGCGGGATAGTCCAAACATTTGTGTGTCTAACACTTCTTCATATAATGGACATTGCGGCATTGTAAGATGGTCCATTTGCACCTTAATAAGTCTTAAAATCTTCTCTGCATCCGCTTGTAGAAGGGCTAGTGCCTTTTCCTGATGATTTGCTACTGTCTCAGACGCCAAATTGATTCCCTCCGTTTCCGTCCTACTCTCCTCTATCCTATCTATTAATATTAGCGATAGTTTTCATAAATTGCAATAGAAACATTTTTTGTGACAACAGTGTCTAATACTATTATACTGAAAAGTGGGAGTATAACACAAATGGGGGAAGAACAATGAGCGAAATTTTATTTATTAACGGAAAAGTACGTTTTCCAATCACTATTGATCCAACTGTTTGGATCTTTGATGATCGAAAAGTAGATTTGACAACTTACTTTGATGAAACTAGAGAAAACACGTCTGAACTAGAAACTTATTTAAAAAACACTTCAGAACATTGGGATCGCGAAATCCGTGATGGTGCCGCTTTTCCTCCAATACAACAAAGTGTGAAGAAATATAAAAAAGAACAGCTGATTACTGGAACATTTGGTATACCATTTCATCCATTCCTTGCTAACGCTGAAATTTTAGAGGGCACTACGCAAGTTGAAATTGAAACGGTAGATCATACAATGACACTTCCATTAGAAACTGTCAAAAATGCTATACTAGGCTTTTCAAAAGAAGGAAAACCATTAAAAGAAGACGGACCTGTTCATCTCTATTTCAATGATGGATCTAATCGACAAAATCCAATCCGGAACATCCGTAAATTTACAATTATTTAAAGAAAAGGAGTGAGCTTAAGCTCACTCCTTTTTACAATAAATCTGCTGCTAGTTGAGCTAAATTAGATCGCTCCCCTTTAACAAACTTCACATGACCACTAATGCGCTGTTCTTTAAACTTCTCTACAACATACGTTAAGCCATTATTATATTCATCTAAGTATGGGTGATCAATTTGCTGAGGATCTCCCATCAATACAATCTTACTCTTTTCCCCTACCCTAGTTAGTATCGTTTTCACTTCATGCTTTGTTAAATTTTGTGCTTCGTCAATGATAATGAACTGATCTGGAATACTTCTCCCGCGTATATAAGTAAGGGCTTCTACTTCAATTGAACCCATTCCAGCTAAAATAGCATCTAACTCTCCTGGCTTTTTCGTATTAAATAAATACTCTAGGTTATCAAAAATTGGCTGCATCCATGGTCTTAACTTTTCTTCTTTTTCTCCTGGTAAATAACCGATATCTTTTCCGACTGGGACAATTGGTCTTGCAACGAGTAATTTTTTATATAACCCTAAGTCTTCTGTTTGCATAAGTCCCGAAGCTAATGCAAGTAACGTTTTTCCTGTGCCGGCTTTCCCTGTTAACGTTACAAGCGGAATATCTTCACGAAGCAACAATTCTAATCCCATGATTTGCTGCACGTTTCGTGGTCGTATCCCCCACACTTGTTCATTGTGAAAAATAAGTTTCTTTACCTTCTTACCTAAGTGATCCACGATGCCAAGCGCAGAACTAGAGCCCCCCAATGCATCTTTCATTACTACAAATTGATTTGGATAAAAAGGATGATTCGCAATTTCAGATAGAGGCAATTCACCTTTCTCATAAAAATAATCCAATTGTTCTTTTGATATATATCCTTCTAAAAAGCCAGAATATATATTTTCTACTTCAATTACGCGATCACTTAAATAATCTTCAGCCTTCAAACCAATTGCATCAGCTTTTACCCTTACGAGTACATCTTTACTTACTAAAATAACAGACTTCCCGTCCTCTTTTTCCTGTTCTTCTAAAGATAGATTTTTTGCTACAGCTAAAATTCGATTATCATTTGTTTTTTCTACAAAAATATCTTGTAGTTGCACAAATGAACGATGGTTCAATTCAATACGAAATGTTCCGCCGTTTTCTAGCGGGATACTTTCATGCAACTTTCCTATTTCACGAAATTTATCTATTAACTTAGATACATAACGAGCGTTTCGTCCTACTTCATCCATATAACGTTTTTTCGAATCAACCTCTTCTAATACAACTGCTGGAATCACTACTTCATTGGTTTCAAATGAAAAAATAGATAAAGGATCCTGCAAAAGTACATTCGTATCTAACACATAAATTTTATCCAACCTGTTACCCCCTGACTCCACTTTTAAATTTGTAGAACAAGGGTTTCATCCATAAAATATGGACGAACCATTGTTATAATTATATGTACCGTGTAAACGAGGTAGAATCGAAAATCATAGTCATTAAACCTTTTATTTATTCTTTATTCATTTCTATTCAATATATTACCTTTTATTATAATTATTAACGTTAAATCACAATAACCGATTACAAAAGTGAATAAACGAATTTCTTATTTAGCATCTTTATAATTCTCTTATCCCTACTAGCACTTCGTTATCCAGCTTTTTCGCTGCCCGAAGATCATATGTTTTTTCATATGTTGGTTCAATTGCAAGTTTCGCTCCATAAAACATAACATCACGCACTTCTTGCACATTTACTTCTATTACAGTTAATTTTAAAGAAATACCTTCCATTCTATCTGTCAAAATTTCACCTGCACCACTTATGGAAAATACGGATTCATTCGCCATTATAGTCAATACCACACCTGTATTATGCCGTATATTTTCCACAATACGTGAACGTTGATCTACTGCAAATCGAATACTAGTTTTACTCACTGCATACACCCAAGAAATAGCACTTACGTTAGGAACTTGTTTTTCGAAATCTGTCGTTGCTATCATAACAATACACTCTTTACGCAACGTTTGTACTAAACCCTCTGTTAAGGTAGGCTCTACTACATTCGCCATATTTTCACCTCCAAACATACTTGGTATATCCTTATCATAACTTATTTTTTGAATTGCGAAAATATTATTTTTTCCCACTATTATTCAAAAACATTATACTTCCATGATATACTTATACTGATAGAATTCGTATTGAGGTGACGAAATGAGAGTCAAATGTATGATTTGTGATAAAAAAGATATGTTAGATGATGAAAATCCTATGGCAAAAAAACTGCGTAATCGCCCTATTCATACATATATGTGCATGGAATGTTCGGAACGAATTGCAGAGCGTACAATGGAACGTCATGCAAGTGGTAATTTCCGATTATATCGTGATAAAAAAATCGAAGATGATTGGTAAAATGTAAATAAGTCCTTACTCATATAGATAAGGACTTATTTATATTTTTCTGGTTCACGATTCATCTGATCCAAAAAACAATCAATGGCTTCTAACGGAAACCTTGCAGATTTCCGTTCTCCATTTATTTCGTATGTAATTAAATACATCTCCTCGTTCTTTTCGACTTCCACATTTTTTAATTTATGTTCTTCATATATCATATTTTGAAATAACAAATACGTTTCTTTTGCAGCACTATCATCTGGACGTGCTTCAGCAACTGTTTTAATTGTTAACCAATTATATAGTGCATCTTGTACTGAACGCATAAAAACTCCCCCTTCCTCATCCTGCTTTTTGTTGTTTCGCTTGACGCAAACGTAATCTATAAATCCCAAGTACAATTGCTGCTACAACAAGTCCTTCTCCAACGGGTAAAAATACAGCAAAAAAGGTTAATACTGTACATCCAATTGCTAATGATATGTATATCACAATATTTTTAAGTACAGACAACTTTCTAGCAAACCCTAAATTATAGACGAGAGCACTTAATATAATAATCGTCCCATAAAGTAACCACATTCCTAACTCTGGATTTTCATCTACCTTACACAATTTTGCAAAAAAAGACATCCTTTCTAACACACTCTTCCCCCCTAGCAGTAAAATACAATTTTCTTTATACACTTAATACAAGAGTAACTCGCAAAAAAAATACTGTCCACAAAAAAGAGTAAATATTCTAAAAAATAAACAAAATAAAAAACAACGACCTTTTATAAAGGTCGTTGTTTTTTTGTTTTTACGCTTCAACCGATTTCTTTTTCTTAGCAGCTCTTTCGCGCTCACTCTTATCAAGAATCTTTTTACGCAGACGAATTGATTCTGGAGTTACTTCACAGAACTCATCATCGTTTAAGTACTCTAATGATTCTTCTAAAGTCATTAGGCGTGGTTTCTTCATTGTTGAAGTTTGATCTTTCGTCGCAGAACGAATGTTAGTTTGTTGTTTCATTTTCACAACGTTAACTGTTAAGTCGTTCTCACGAGTGTGTTCTCCAACAATCATACCAGCATATACTTCTGTACCTGGTTCAACGAAGATTACACCACGGTCTTCAACTTGCATAATACCGTATTGTGATGCTTTTCCTGTTTCAAGTGAAACTAGAACACCTTGGCGACGTCCACCAACTTGTCCAGCGTGTACTGGTTGGTAGCAATCGAATGTATGGTTTAAAATACCGTAACCACGAGTTAATGTTAAGAATTCTGTTGTGTAACCAATTAAACCACGTGCTGGAACCATGAAAGTAAGGCGCACTTGACCGTTTCCGTTATTCACCATATCTAACATTTCACCTTTACGTGCACCCATAGATTCCATAATAGAACCAGTGTATTCTTCAGGTACATCGATTTGTACGCGCTCTACAGGTTCACATCTTACGCCATCAACTTCTTTAATGATTACCTCTGGCTTAGATACTTGTAATTCATAACCTTCACGACGCATGTTTTCGATTAAGATAGATAAATGTAGTTCCCCACGTCCAGATACGATCCACGCATCAGGAGACTCTGTATTATCTACACGTAAACTTACATCTGTTTCTAATTGTGAACGAAGACGCTCTTCAATTTTACGAGATGTAATGTATTTACCTTCACGACCTGCAAATGGGCTGTTATTTACAAGGAACGTCATTTGTAGTGTTGGCTCATCAATACGTAGTAATGGTAACGCATCTTCATGCTCAACCGGACATACCGTTTCACCAACGTTAATGTCTTCCATACCAGAAACGGCTACTAAGTCCCCAGCTTTTGCTTCTTCGATTTCTTGACGTTTTAATCCAATGTAACCGAATAATTTCGTTACGCGGAATTGTTTTACACTTCCGTCAACTTTCATTAAAGCAACTTGTTGTCCAACCTTCATTGTACCGCGGAATACGCGTCCAACTCCAATACGTCCAACATAGTCGTTGTAATCAAGAAGTGCTACTTGGAATTGAAGTGGCTCTTCACTGTTATCAATCGGTGCTGGAATATGTTCGATAATTGTATCAAATAATGATTTCATATTCTCTTCTTGATTTGCTGGGTTTGAATCTAAGCTTGCTGTTCCGTTCATTGCTGATGCAAATACAACTGGGAACTCTAATTGATCTTCGTTTGCACCAAGCTCAATGAATAAGTCGATTACTTCATCAACTACTTCATCAGGACGAGCGAAGTCACGGTCAATTTTGTTTACAACTACGATTGGAGTTAAGTTTTGCTCAAGAGCTTTCTTTAAAACAAATCGTGTTTGTGGCATACAACCTTCATATGCATCAACAACAAGTAAAACACCATCAACCATTTTCATGATACGTTCTACTTCTCCACCGAAGTCAGCGTGACCTGGTGTATCTAAAATGTTAATTCTTTTATCTTCATAGTGAATCGCTGTATTTTTCGCTAAAATTGTAATACCGCGTTCTCTTTCTAGATCATTTGAATCCATTGCGCGTTCTTCAACGTGTTCGTTCGCACGGAAAGTCCCCGCTTGACGTAATAACTGGTCAACAAGTGTTGTTTTACCATGGTCAACGTGGGCAATAATTGCTATATTACGTAAATCTTGTCGTTTTTTCAACATGTCCAACTCCTAATGTCTTTTTAATCCTTCTCTATTATAAGAGCGAAGGGGATACAATAGCAATTAAAATAAAAGCAAGAATGAAAATATAGTTGTATTCTTACTTTTGTGAAAGTAAAATGAGATTGGAGGGTGAAGAAATGGAACACATTCAATATCGCTTTTTATTAACCGCAATTATCGGTGTTATTTTCTTAATCGGTATCGGCATTATGATTGCTGAAAATAGTCCAATCGGTATTATTATTTGCATTATCGGCACATTTGTTGCAGTTGGGTACGGTTTTGTAACAAAAAGAAAAATGCGCAAATCACAATAACGCTAAAAAGTAAGAAGCTTATACACAGCCTCTTACTTTTTTTGTTGCTCTAATATAAACGATAACACTTCTTCATACACTCCTGGTTTTGCAACTAACACACTGCTCTTCTCTATGATAGAAAGTGGCGCTCCAGAGAATGTCGTCACCTTACCTCCAACTTCTTCTACAATTATCTGTCCTCCGCCAAAATCCCATGGTGATAATCTCGGCGTTACATATGCATCTATTCTTCCTGTTGCAACGTATATCATCTCTAGTGCTGCACAGCCATATGATCTCGTGCCCCTTGCTTTCTTAACAAGTGCCATCATACTTTCCATATTAAGCAATGGATTATCTGTAAGCCATATCGCATTTAAAGCTACAATACCTTGCTCTACAGTTCCTTTTTCCAATGGAGGAATTGATATATCATTACAAAAAGCTCCGGATCCCTTGACTGCATGATATAGTTCATCGTGCACTGGATCATAAATAAGTCCAATCTTTCCGATACCGTTCTCATAAATACCAATTGAAATCGCAAAATTTCTTTTTTGATGAACAAAGTTCATCGTACCGTCAATTGGATCAATTAACCAAACAACCCCGCCAGAAGACGTTATCTCGTCTCCATAACCCTCTTCTCCTAAAATATTATGATTCGGGAATGTTTCTTTAATTTTCCCAATTAAAAACCGTTCTATCTCTCGGTCCATATTTGTAACTAAGTCAGCTGCATTTGATTTTGTTTCTATAATAAGTGCTTTTTTCATTGATGCCATCAAATGCTCTCCTGCATCCCGAATCCACCGTTTGGCGTGTGCATCGATGTCTTTCCATACTTCTTGCATGTTTAAACACTCCGATCTATACTGTTCACAGAAAAAACGAACCCTTTATAAGGTTCGCACCAACTAATTTTTTATACATATACTATTATTACGCTTCTAAACGAATCATTTCAAGTCTTAACACTTCTAACTTTTGTACACACTCTTCTTTTTTCTGTTTATCATCTTCCATCATCGCATCATATAAAGTTGCTAATTCATAATCTAGCTCCAAACGTAGCACCGGTATTCTCTTTTCGGCATCTGTTCTCTTTAACGCATTAATCACCTGTCTCATATTATTTGCCTCCTCCCAATATTCGTCTGCCCTCGGACTAGAATTAATTCAATTTTCTGATTTTTTGTTTTATACTATACTATGTTGGATAAATCATCTATGCAACAAAATTATATTTTTTATTTTAATTTTTTTGTGCTGTTTTTTTTATGAATAGTACAAGCTATGCTAAAATAAAAGCAAAATAGGAGTTGGAGGAACAATCATGACAATACAAACATTCAAGTCAACTGATTTTGATGTCTTTACAGTTGATGGTCTCGAAGAACGAATGAGTGCAATTAAAACGAACATTCATCCTAAGCTAGAAGCTTTAGGGGAACAATTTGCAGAATACTTATCCAAACACACTGATGAGAACTTTTTTTATCATGTTGCAAAACACGCACGACGGAAAGTCAATCCACCAAACGATACTTGGGTTGCTTTTTCAACAAATAAACGAGGATATAAAATGCTACCGCATTTCCAAATCGGCTTATGGGGTACTCATGCCTTCATATACTTTGGTTTAATCTATGAGTGTCCACAAAAAGTTGAGACGGCTCATGCCTTCTTAGAACATTTAAATGATTTAAAAACAAATATTCCAAATGACTTCGTTTGGTCCATTGACCATACTAAACCAAGTGTGAAATTACATAAAACACTTGAAACCGAAGACTTACAAAAGATGATTGAACGACTAGCTACTGTAAAAAAAGCAGAATTATTAGTTGGTATTCATATATCACCAGAGGAGTTTTCAGCAATGACCAACGAACAATTCCTTGCTAAGATTGAATCTACGATGCAACCACTCCTTCCTTTATATGCACTTTGTAATCGATAGTAGAAAACGGACAATTTATATTGTCCGTTTTTAGTTGTTATCACATTATATCACTTCAGTTTTTATTTTTCAAAATATTTTTATATTTTTACAACCTTTTGTTCTTCAACTTCCTTTGCCCTTTGAATAGCACGATATATAGAGTATCCACTTACTTCTTGAAACTCTTTATCAATTTTCTTTTCTTCTGCTTTCGATGGAACAATCTCTTTAAAACGACGATATAAACCCATTAATTCTTCTCTTATAATTCCTTTTTCATAAGCTTTCTCAATCGCTTCATAAAACTTCACAATTGTAACCATTTCCTCATTTGACCAATCATAATCTAACGGATATTGATATTCCATTTCGCACCTCATTTATCATTTCTTCTTGTTTCATTATGCTATCTTAAAGAGAATATTTTATTATTCATTATAGCCACTCTGCATTATACACTATTTATTCATTTTAATGGAATTGTCTTCCTCTATTCATTAGTTGAGGCTAACTATTAAACATACTCACCTTAAAAACATTTTTTTCTATACATCTATAATTATTGGTGATATAATGCTTTTGTTTTATAGAAAATAAAGTGAAGCTACCATCTCAAAAACGATTTTTTGAATGGCAGAAAAACAAGCCTCATTCTAAAAAAAGACTTACCTTTTTTAGAGCAGGATTATATAAAACAAATTATACTAAATATTATGAAGAAGAAGGGGTGTATAGATTGTCCCAATACGAAACACCATTGTTTACCGCTTTAGTTGAGCACAGTAAGCGAAATCCAATTCAATTCCATATTCCTGGTCATAAAAAAGGACAGGGCATGGATCCTACATTTCGCGAATTTATTGGGCATAATGCATTAGCAATTGACTTAATTAATATTGCGCCACTCGATGATTTACATCATCCAAAAGGTATGATTAAAGAAGCACAGGATTTAGCAGCCGCTGCATTCGGTGCAGATCATACTTTCTTTTCTATTCAAGGTACAAGTGGCGCTATTATGACAATGGTGATGAGCGTTTGCGGTCCTGGTGACAAAATCCTAGTACCACGAAACGTGCATAAATCAGTAATGTCAGCTATTATTTTCTCAGGTGCAAAACCGATTTTCATGCATCCTGAAATCGATCCGAAGCTCGGTATTTCTCATGGAATCACAATTCAATCTGTCAAAAAAGCACTTGAAGAGCACTCAGATGCAAAGGGCTTACTTGTTATTAATCCAACGTACTTTGGGTTTGCTGCAGACTTAGAACAGATTGTACAATTAGCACATTCTTATGACATCCCTGTACTAGTCGACGAGGCTCATGGTGTTCATATTCATTTTCACGATAAATTGCCGATGTCGGCGATGCAAGCTGGTGCAGACATGGCAGCAACAAGTGTCCACAAATTAGGAGGCTCTTTAACTCAAAGTTCTATTCTTAATGTGAAAGAAGGCTTGGTGAATGTAAAGCATGTCCAATCTATTATTAGCATGCTTACGACTACATCAACTTCTTACATCTTGTTAGCATCACTTGATGTTGCCAGAAAACGTCTTGCCACAGAAGGAACAGCACTCATAGAACAAACAATACAATTAGCTGAACATGTTCGTGATGCTATAAATTCTATTGAGCATCTTTACTGTCCTGGAAAAGAAATGTTAGGTACAGATGCTACCTTTAACTATGATCCTACAAAGATAATTGTATCTGTAAAAGATTTAGGTATTACCGGCCACCAAGCTGAAGTATGGCTTAGAGAGAAATATAACATTGAAGTAGAACTCTCAGATTTATACAACATACTATGTCTTATCACTTTGGGAGATACAGAAAGTGATACAAATACACTTATTGCAGCATTACAAGATTTAGCAGCAACATTTAGAAATAGGGCAGATAAAGGTGTTCAAGTACAAGTAGAGATTCCAGAAATTCCAGTGCTAGCACTTTCTCCTCGAGATGCTTTTTATTCGGAAACAGAAGTCATTCCATTTGAAAATGCAGCGGGTCGTATTATAGCTGATTTTGTTATGGTTTATCCGCCAGGGATTCCAATCTTTACTCCGGGGGAAATTATTACACAAGAAAACTTAGAGTATATTCGTAAAAACTTAGAAGCAGGTTTACCTGTACAAGGTCCTGAAGATATGACATTACAAACATTACGTGTTATTAAAGAGTACAAGCCTATCAGTTGATAGGCTTTTTTTTCACCTTTTTTCCTATTCTTCATACGATACTAAAGAATGTAACGTATAGGTGGGGATACTATTATGATTGTAATAGGCCGTTCTATTGTACATCCTTATATTACAAATGAATATGAGCCATTTGCAGCAGAGAAACAACAAATTTTATCAATAATGGCAGGAAATCAAGAAGTTTATTCCTTCCGAACAGCTGATGAACTCAGCTTTGATCTCAATTTACGAGTTAATATTATTATCTCTGCACTAGAACTTTTTCAAAGTGGATTTCAGTTTCGCACATTTCAACAATCCTTTTGCAACCCCCAGTATTGGAAAAGAACATCCCTTGGAGGATTCGAGCTTCTTCCAAACATACCACCTTCTATTGCCATACAAGATATTTTCAAAAACGGAAAACTATATGGAACTGAATGTGCAACCGCTATGATCATTATTTTTTATAAAGCTTTATTATCATTGTATGAGGAAGAAACTTTCAATCGTCTATTTGCAAACCTTTTACTTTATACATGGGACTACGATCAAGATCTAAGGCTCATAACAAAAACCGGTGGCGATCTTGTTCCAGGTGACCTCGTTTACTTTAAAAACCCACAAGTGAATCCAGCTACGATTGAGTGGCAAGGAGAAAACACAATCTATTTAGGAAATTTCTTTTTTTACGGACATGGCGTAGGTGTAAAAACAAAAGAAGAAATTATTTATTCATTAAATGAACGACGAGTCCCTTACGCTTTTATTTCAGCTTTCTTGACCGATACTATTACCCGTATCGATAGCCGTATAATGAGCCAATACGCTTCTTCTAGTACACCACAGACATCCATAAGCTTTATTCCAATTAGAGATGATGCAATCGTTGCAACAGTTGGCCATACAACTACAATTTATTAAAAAAGCGCCTACACATGTAGGCGCTTTTTCTTATTATTAAGCTTTTGTATGTTCTTTATGGTCACATTCGCAATGAGATCCACATTTCCCGTATAGTAC